>NZ_JADBUN010000036.1:0-13327 GCF_020245625.1 Microcystis sp. M049S2
CACATCTTTCTTAACATTTCAAACCTTTGTCGCACATGGCTTTCAAGACTCGGTTAACAATCTGTAATATTCCTTGTTGACACCCTTACTGACAAAGAAAAAACTGAAATCAAGTCAGGATAAGGGTTGGAGTGCTTACTGCAAAAATTGTTAAGAAAGATCCCTATAAGGGATAGCCTTAATAAGGGGGGCATCTGATAATTTTTAACGCCTACCTACATATAGCAATTATCTTAATGGTGAGTTATCAGGGTTTCGTTTTGGGGAGACTCCGAGACGATGGAATTGAATTAGCAATGATCAATTCCGAGACAGAAAAGGGGTTTCTCGGAGAAACACCTTTTCTACTCATGCAAAAGGGGGAATACATAATCAGTTTTTAATAACTGGATTTAGTATCAGTCATTGACACAATTTTGAGTAAACCTCTAACCTAGTTATACTAAATCCGTTTTTAATAGTACGCTTAACTCCTAAGTCTAGGTACTTAAGACGTGCGATAGTCAAAGGATTTTCGCGGTCGCTGGTTGATAAAATCCGTCACTCGATCTACGCTTGTTTGAAGATTTGACGGATGCCATTCTCGTCATTTTCCTGATTCCTAAACATCTGTCTCATTGCATTACTTCTAATGGGCTTCTGACTTTTCCCATCATTGATTTTTATAGATTGTTGTAGTACATTACATTACAAAAGACGTAGCAATCAGCAGAGAACCTTGTCTATGACTGTCTGCTCGTTGAATTAATCCTTTCATATACCCTAAATTAAGGAGAAGACTATGGCTAATCGATTGGATGTAAGGAAGGTGATGCGGGGTGATAAAGACCTGAGCGGTGCTGACCTGAGCGGTGCTAACCTGAGCGGTGCTCGCCTGAGCGGTGCTGACCTGAGCGGTGCTAACCTGAGCGGTGCTGACCTGAGCCGTGCTCGCCTGAGCGGTGCTATGCTGAGCGGTGCTGACCTGAGCGGTGCTGACCTGGGCCCTGCTGACCTGAGCGGTGCTAACCTGAGCGGTGCTAACCTGGTCGATGCCATCCTGGTCGGTGCTGACCTGAGCCGTGCTAACCTGAGCCGTGCTGACCTGAGCCGTGCTCACCTGAGCGATGCTGACCTGAGCGATGCTAACCTGAGCGGTGCTGACCTGAGCCGTGCTTTCCTGAGCGATGCTAACCTGAGCGGTGCTAACCTGAAAGGTACGAAAATGCCCGAAGGCTGGGAATTTATTGTCAGAGATCATTAATCAGCAGAGAACCTTGTCTATGACTGTCTGCTCGTTGAATTAATCCTTTCATATACCCTAAATTAAGGAGAAGACTATGGCTGATCCATCCGATCTAATGAAGGCGATGCGCCGTGATAAAAACCTGATGGATGCTGACCTGAGCAATGCTGACCTGAGGCATGCTGACCTGAGGCGTGCTAACCTGAGGGATGCTGACCTGAGCGGTGCTAACCTGAGCGGTGCTAACCTGAGCGGTGCTCGCCTGATGGATGCTAACCTGAGCGGTGCTAACCTGATGGATGCTGACCTGAGCGGTGCTATCCTGAGGCGTGCTAACCTGAGCGGTGCTGACCTGAGCGGTGCTGACCTGAGCGGTGCTGACCTGAGCGGTGCTAACCTGGAAGGTACGAAAATGCCCGAAGGCTGGGAATTTAGTGTCAGAGATAGTTAATCATTTCTGAAGCATTCGATCAAAATCTGGCGTTGCTGAGTAGCGGTATGATTTGGCAAAATTCTCAACCAGTTTTCAGAGCTTTTAGCAATCAACTCATTCTTTGAATCGGCAACGCTTGTCTCAAACTTATTGGAAACGACTATAACAGCGACATCTCGTCCGAGCTGCCATTTCCTACCACTTTTTATTAAAAAAGTCAATAGATTAAATATTAATTTTTGTAAAGAAAAGCCTGAGCAGTTACTCAGAAAGCTCTTTACCATCTGTTACAAAATATGGCAAGATATTTATCGAATTGTGTCAAAACCCAGAGTAAATACTCACTTGGGTTACATTTTCTGATACAAAACAGAAACATATATCTAAATACCTTAAACAAAGGGCGATCGTCATCTGATGACGAAAATCACTTCATACCAGACTCAGCAATCATAAGGAGAACCATCATATATGTTCACTCACGTCAAGTCCACCATTCGTCATATAGTTCCTGACGCGTTGAATGGTCGATCGCTGGTCAAGGTGGTCTATGTCGTGCTAGAACCTCAGTACCAAAGTGCGCTGAGTAGTGCGGTCAGGGAAATCAACGCTAACAACCCGAAACTAGCGATCGAAATTAGTGGTTATTTAATCGAAGAACTGCGCGATGGGGAAAATTATCGCAATTTTCAAGAGGATGTAGCCAAAGCTAATATTTTCATTGCTTCTCTCATCTTTATCGAGGATTTAGCTGATAAAGTGGTGGCCGCTGTCAGTCCCCATCGGGATCAATTAGACGCGGCGATTGTCTTTCCCTCCATGCCCCAGGTAATGCGCTTAAATAAGTTAGGCAGCTTTTCCATGGCACAATTGGGACAGTCTAAGAGTGTCATCGCTAACTTCATGAAAAAGCGCAGGGAAAACTCTGGCGCTGGTTTCCAAGATGCGATGTTAAAGTTATTGCGAACTTTACCGCAAGTCCTGAAATATCTCCCCATGGAAAAAGCTCAGGACGCACGCAACTTTATGTTAAGTTTCCAGTATTGGCTGGGAGGTTCCGCAGAAAATTTAGAGAATTTCCTGTTAATGTTGGCTGATAAGTACGTCTTTGATAACAAGGATGACAGTGTAGTTTACAAAGAACCGGTAGTTTATCCGGATATGGGTATCTGGCATCCTTTATCGATGAAAATGTTCGAGGATGTCAAGGAATACTTCGCTTGGTACAATAACCGCAGTGATATTGCCGATGACCTCAAAGACCCCTTGGCTCCCTGTGTTGGCTTAATTTTACAGAGAACTCACCTCGTTACTGGTGATGACGCTCATTATGTCGCTCTCGTGCAGGAATTTGAGTCTATGGGTGCGCGAGTCCTTCCTGTTTTTGCTGGGGGATTAGATTTTTCTAAACCGGTAGAAGAATACTTCTGGGATAAAAGCTTAAAAGGAGTGGAAGCGGTTGCTATCGTTGATACGGTAATTTCGCTGACGGGATTTGCTTTAGTGGGAGGTCCAGCGCGACAAGATCATCGGTCAGCGATAGAATCCTTAAAACGTCTCAATCGTCCCTATATGTGCGCGTTACCGCTAGTTTTCCAAACTACTCAGGAATGGGAAGAAAGCGATTTGGGGTTACACCCGATTCAAGTGGCGCTACAGATTGCTATTCCGGAATTAGACGGTGCGATCGAACCTATTATATTATCGGGCCGGGATGGGGCGACGGGTAAAGCGATCGCTTTACAGGACCGGGTAGAAGCGATCGCTCAACGGGCGCTAAAATGGGCTAACCTAAGAAAGAAACCGAAACTCAATAAAAAAGTCGCCATCACCGTCTTTAGTTTCCCCCCCGATAAAGGGAATGTGGGAACCGCAGCCTATCTAGATGTGTTCGGTTCTATCTACGAGGTGATGCAAGCGTTACAAAATAATGGTTATGACTTGCAGGACTTACCCGCATCTCCCAAAGAACTGATGGAAGCGGTAATCCATGATGCTCAAGCACAGTACCATAGTCCGGAGCTAAATATCGCCTATCGGATGTCTGTACCTGAATACGAGCGTTTAACCCCCTATTCCGTCCGTTTAGAGGAAAATTGGGGACCACCACCTGGACACCTCAACAGTGATGGACAAAATCTATTAATCTACGGGAAAGAGTTCGGTAATGTCTTTATCGGGGTTCAACCCACCTTCGGTTATGAAGGGGACCCCATGCGTCTGCTCTTTTCTCGTTCTGCTAGTCCCCACCACGGTTTTGCAGCCTACTATACCTATCTCAATCAAGTCTGGAAAGCAGATGCGGTTCTCCATTTTGGCACCCACGGTTCCCTAGAATTTATGCCGGGGAAACAGATGGGAATGTCTGGGGAATGCTACCCCGATAACCTCATCGGGATGATTCCCAACCTCTACTATTATGCCGCTAATAACCCCAGCGAAGCGACGATCGCTAAACGTCGCAGTTATGCGGAAACTATTTCCTATCTTACTCCCCCCGCAGAAAATGCCGGACTCTACAAAGGGTTAAAAGAACTAAGCGAGTTGATCGGTTCCTACCAAACCCTGAAAGATAGTGGGCGTGGGGTGCAAATTGTCAATACCATTGTCGATAAATGTTTATTAGTCAATCTCGACAAAGATATAAGTTTACCTGATGGTGACACTGCCCATCTCAGTCAAGAGGAACGGGATAATATTGTCGGTTCGGTCTATCGCAAACTGATGGAAATTGAATCGCGCTTGCTTCCCTGCGGACTGCACGTTATTGGGAAACCCCCCTCGGCGCTGGAAGCGGTGGCAACTTTGGTCAATATTGCCAGTTTAGACCGGGAAGAAGACGATTTACTTTCCTTACCCCGGATTATTGCCAACAGCATCGGCCGGGATCTAGAGGAAGTTTATCGCAATAGCGATCGAGGTGTGCTGGAGGATGTGGAATTACTGCAAAACATCACCCTAGCGACTCGCGCTGCCGTCGCAACTTTAGTCGAGTCCCAAACCGACGGGTCAGGTCGGGTATCAATGCTTTCTAAGCTGAATTTCTTGAATATAGGCAAGAAATCGCCTTGGATCGAAACTTTACGGTCGATGGGTTATCCACAAGTTGATCCGGTCGCGTTAAAACCCCTGTTTGAATACCTAGAATTCTGTTTAGAACAGGTCTGTGCTGATAATGAATTAGGGGCGCTATTAAAAGCATTAGAAGGGGAATACGTTCTTCCCGGTCCTGGTGGCGACCCCATCCGTAACCCCGGAGTTTTACCAACGGGTAAAAATATCCACGCTTTAGACCCCCAGTCTATCCCGACCCTAGCGGCGGTAAAATCGGCTAAAATCGTGGTGGATCGTCTGTTAGAACGGCAAAAACTGGATAATGGTGGTAAATATCCCGAAACCATCGCTTGTGTTCTTTGGGGAACGGATAATATCAAAACTTATGGGGAATCCCTAGCACAAATTCTCTGGATGGTGGGGGTTCGTCCTCTTCCCGATGCTTTGGGACGGGTGAATAAATTGGAATTGATTCCCCTAGAGGAGTTAGGAAGACCGCGCATTGATGTGGTGGTCAACTGTTCTGGTGTTTTCCGGGATTTATTTATCAATCAGATGAATTTGCTTGACCAAGGCGTAAAAATGGCCGCGGAAGCAAATGAACCGATGGAGATGAATTTTGTCCGCAAACACGCTAGGTCACAAGCAAAAGAAATGGGTTTAACGGTTCGACAGGCAGCCACCCGCATCTTTTCTAATGCTTCTGGTTCCTATTCTTCTAATATCAATCTCGCGGTGGAAAATAGCAGTTGGGAAGATGAAAAAGAGTTACAGAATATGTATCTCAACCGCAAGGGTTTTGCTTTCGACTCTGATAATCCCGGGATGATGGCCGATAATCGTCAGTTGTTTGAAGCATCTTTAAAAACTGCGGAGGCAACTTTCCAAAACTTGGATTCTAGCGAGATTAGTTTAACCGATGTTTCCCACTATTTCGACTCGGACCCGACAAAAGTTGTGGCTAGTTTACGCGATGATGGCAAAAAACCGGCGGCCTATATTGCCGATACTACCACCGCTAATGCTCAGGTGCGTACTTTATCGGAAACCGTGCGCTTGGATACCCGCACCAAGTTACTCAATCCCAAATGGTACGAGGGAATGTTAAGTCACGGTTACGAAGGAGTCCGAGAATTATCGAAGCGTTTGGTTAATACCATGGGATGGTCGGCAACTGCTGACGCGGTGGATAATTGGGTTTATGAAGATGTGAACACCACTTTTATTCAAGATGAGGAAATGTGTCAGCGTCTGATGAATCTCAATCCTAATTCTTTCCGCAAGATGGTGGGAACCCTGCTAGAAGTTAATGGTCGCGGTTACTGGGAAACTTCTCAAGAGAATTTAGACCGCTTACAGGAACTTTATCAAGAAGTGGAGGACCGCATCGAAGGAATCGAGTAGAATAGATAGATAAGACTCAAGAGATTGGCTAATCACCAGTCTCTTGGGTTTTCAAAAAAGATGAAAAATAACTTTTGGGGGTTAATCTGGTCTAGTTTTTTAGGAATTCAGTCATTGGTGCTGGGATTCCTGGGTTTTGTCGCTAGTTTAATTGCGTGGGCATTTGCTGGGCAGACACCTATTCCTCTAGTGGTTCTTTTTGTTATAATCACGATAGCTATATTAGCTATAGCTACTCTATGTAAGGCGTTACAAACGGCACTAGAAGAATATGAAAAGCTAAAGCGAAGTATCATTCCGAAAATTTTGGTAGTTTTTGAAGAAAATAATGATGTCCTATGCCTTTTAGAACCTTCTGAATTATTTTCTCAGGGTATCACAATCTCTTTTTACTATACTAATGAAGACAATATCGAAGCACTAATCGCTGATGGTTATATTAAACATATTCAGACTGATCGCAAAATACAGGCGGTTATTGATCGGCAAGTACCAGGTCGTCAAGATATTTTAAAACGGTTAGTTAATAAAGAGCAAAAAATCATCGATAAGGTAACAGTCAAACCGGGTAATACCCGAAATTTTAGCTCACCCTAAAGGAAAATATGGAAAACGTCACAGAAACTCCCCTTTTATCCCCCAAAGGAACTTTTCCTGCCACGGTCGTTAAGGTTATTGACGACTATAAATTAGTAATGAATAGAGGTGAACAGAACGGAATTCGAGAAGGTCAAAGAATGATGGTTTATCGTATCGATGACGAAGAAATATTAGATCCGCATACTGGCGAATCTTTAGGGTTTCTCGAATTAGTAAGAGGTACGGGAAGAATTATTTTTGTTCAAGATAAAATATCTATAATTGAAACCGATCAGAAAAAAACTTATAGAAAAAGAATAGAAAATTCTCCTTTTGCATTGAGGAGTTATAAATCTGAAGTGGTAGAATCCGATGAATTAAAACCTTTTGATAATGCTCAAGTTGGCGATTTAGTCAAACCTATTTAGATCTATCGATGGAACAACCAATATTAGAATACTTTTTATCTCTTATATATCCGATTTCAATTTATCCCGAAGAAGAAGGAGGATACACGGCACTAATTCCCGATTTACCCGGATGTATGACTCATAGTAAAACTTTAGAGGAAGGGATTATTAATATTGAAGAAGCGAGCGAATTTGGATACAGACAGTTTATTTTAGTGATAAAAAAGATATTCCCATGTTTTCTAAAAGATAAAAAAATATCCCCGTAAATTGTTGCGGCGATGCTGATTTTTTAAGCATTATTGACCTTCTGACCTCTAAGAGCCGAAAATAAACAGAGACGACCCAAACCCATGATTGCTGGTGAGAAGGTTTCCTGACTGGGGGCTTCTAGATGGCAGCCAGCAAATTCTTGCTGAATTTCTGTTAAGAAATGGGGCCAAATAGTCAAGAAAAAATTACCGCTAAAAATTATTTGATCGATATCTTCAAGACTTTTTTGCTGTTTTTCTAACAAATCATTAACTTTCTGTCTTAAATTATCTAGATATGGTGCAATCACCTTCTTATTTAAATCCCTACGACTGACCGTCCAAGTATGACCGGCTAGAGAGGAGGTAAATTCGCTTTCTTCTTGCAGGATTAATTTGGTTAATCTAGCGGCTGCCAGTAAAGATTTTTTTAAGGGATTAGTATCGGTGAGATCGGAGGGAGAAAGCGGCAAAAAAGAACGCCAGAGAGGATAAATTAACTGAGAGAGTATGGCCTGTTCATAGGTGTTTTCCCCGTAGTTAAAATGGCTCAGAGCGATCGCTTGACGGGATAAAGAGCAAGTTTGCGGTGGGACTTCCAGCAGCGCTAAAGTGGTAGTCTCTCGTTTACCTTCGATAACAAGTAGGGTTTGGGGTTGAGGTTGGTCGCTAGTGGGAATATAGGCCAGAGCAGTAGCGATCGCTGTTTCCAGACTAGAGAGGCGATCGGAGGGTATTAGTTGCGCTCTGAGAAGGGCTTTTTTTAGGTCATCCGTGGGGGTTTCCCCGTCATCGGTAATAATGATAGCTTCTAATCGCTCTAAGGCTTCCCAGAGCCAAGAATCGGTGCTAAAATCCCGATTAGATAGCCAGTTAATTAGATATTCTTCCACCTGATGGCAGGGTAAGAGATCGCTTGTTCCCGTTGCCAGACTCCAAGAAAGAGGATAAAAATCGATCAGTCCCCGGCTTTCCCGAAAAAAAACGATTTTCACCCCTGGTGGTTGTACCTCCATTCCCAGGGACCAACGGGCAACTTCAGGGGTTCGAGCGGGGGATAATAAAGGAAAAAGAAGCGCTTTGGCCGATTCTAAATGTTGACGAGTGGCGATAATTGTCTCGGAAGTAACTTCTTGCGGGTTAACTAGAGATGAAATCACCTTGGCAAGAATCAGATCGATCTCGATCAGTAGGGAGGAAAAATCCTGTTTATCGGTCACTAGATAAATAAAAATACCTACAACTGTCTATTGTAGAATCACCCACTTAAAACGAACAAAATTTAAATATTAAACCATGGCAGAAAAACGCTATCCTGCGGAAAAATCAGCAGAAATTCAAAAATTACTGGATACAGCCACCTTATTGGTCGGTTTACCCCCTGAAACCATCGATCAAGTTACTTCTCATGCTGTCACCCGCACTCATCCTGCTAATCGGGCAATTCTATTAGAAAATGATTGGGGTGGTTCGGTTTACTTTATTCTGGATGGTTGGGTGAAAATTCGTACTTACAATACGGATGGCAAAGAAGTCACCTTAAATATCGTCGGTAAAGGGGAAATACTCGGAGAAATGGCCGCTTTAGAAGAATCTCCCCGTTCCACTGATGCTATCACCTTAACCACGGCCACAATTAGCAGTATTCCCGCCCAAGATTTTGTTAATCTGCTCAAATCGGAGCCTTTAGCGGGAATTCGTCTTTCTCAGTTAATGGCCAAGCGTTTGCGTCAGCTTAACCGACGTTTACGTTTGCGCGAGGCTGATAGTCTTTCCAGAGTGGCCGATACTTTACTCTTTTTGGCCGAAGGTCAAGGAGAAAAAAGCGGTCAGGGTGCGATAATTTCTAATTTACCTCACCGGGAATTGAGTAGTATTAGTGGACTGGCCCGGGAAACCGTGACCCGATCCTTGACCAAATTGGAGAAAAAAGGACTGATTCAACGACAGCAGGAATCTCTCTGTATTCCCGATCTGGCCGCTTTAGAAAAAGCGATCGCCTAAATTCAGTTATCAGTTATCAGTTATCAGTTATCAGTTATCATACTAAATCCAGTTATTAAAGACTGATTATTTATCCCCCCTTTTGCCTCTTGCCTATTGCCTATTGCCTATTGCCTATTGCCTATTGCCTTTTGCCTATTGCCTATTGCCTATTGCCTTTTGCCTATCTTCACTAGGAAATTTATTTTGCACGACTACTTATGACTGAAAAATTAACCGGTTTTGGAGTGGTGCTGGTGACAACGGCCAGCGAAACGGAAGCGGAACACCTAGCGATCGCCTTACTGAACGATCACCTGGCCGCTTGTGTCAGTATTTACCCGATTCGTTCCATTTATCGTTGGCAGGGACAGATTGAAAACGAGCGCGAATGGCAATTAGCGATTAAAACCGATTTAAAGCAGTTTGAGCAGTTATCGGCGAAGATACAGGAACTTCATACCTATGCCGTCCCAGAAATCATCGCTTTACCTGTTGTTGCGGGTTCACAGACCTATTTAGACTGGTTAGCCTCCCATACAGGTGGGGTGTCAGAATAGACCAATCGGCCACTTGAGCGAAAAAAATCTATATAATTCTTAATAAACTATCTCAGGAAGCGCAAAAAGTTTTAATCTAGATGCTGATTAAATGTTTAAACATCTGGTTTTAAGACCGATCGCCTCCACGATTGGAGAACTCAGCACATCGTCAAGGGAGATAGTTAAAATCCAATGAGTCTTAAGGCAAGCGGTGGCAGCTCCTTAGCGCGTCCCCAACTCTATCAAACCGTCCCAGTATCTGCCATTACCCAAGCAGAACAACAAGACCGCTTTCTCGATAAACCCGAACTCAGTGAACTGATCGCCTACTTCCAATCGGGGAGCAAGCGTTTAGATATTGCCCAAACGCTCACCCGGAACTCCGATCTGATCGTCTCACGGGCAGCTAACCGGATTTTTACCGGTGGTTCACCCATGGCCTACCTAGAAAAACCCCCCGTGGAAGAATTGGCCCTGGTGGGTGCGGGTAAAGTTATCAACGTCCAGGAAGGGATGAAATTAGGAACCGTTACCTACGCGGAAAGCGGCTCCGGTGGCGGTGGTGGCCTTCTCGGTGGCTTAAAAGGGATTTTCGCCTCTAGCGGCCCGATTCCCCCCGGATTCCGACCGATTAACGTCTCTCGTTACGGTCCGAGCAATATGCAGAAGTCCCTCCGGGATTTATCCTGGTTCTTGCGTTACATTACCTATGCGATCGTGGCTGGTGATACCAGTATCCTGATCGTTAATACCCGCGGTTTAAGGGAAGTTCTCGAAAATGCCTGTTCTATTGATGCCACCATCGTGGCCCTACAGGAAATGCGGGCTGCTTCGATCGAGTATTTCCAAAGAGACAAGGATGCGGTCACTTTAATCAGTGACTATTTCAATATCCTACTAGGGGAATTAAAAGCCCCCACCCCCTCTAATAAACTGCGTCAGCGTCCCAGTAGTGACCAACAGGGTTTAAGTCTTCCCCAAAGCTACTACAATGGTGCCGAAAAACGACAAAAGTTTGTCATGAAAACCGGTTTATCGGAGTCGGAAAAATCTTCGATTATCAAGGCCGCCTACAGACAAATTTTTGAACGGGACATCACCCGCGCCTATAGTCAGTCCATTTCTGACCTAGAATCGAAGGTGAAAAACGGCGACATCTCAATGAAAGAATTCGTCCGTCGTCTCGGTAAATCGCCTCTCTATCGTAAACAGTTCTTTGAACCTTTTATCAATAGTCGCGCCCTAGAATTGGCTTTCCGTCATTTCCTCGGTCGCGGTCCTTCCTCCCGGGAAGAAGTGCAGAAATACTTCTCGATCGTCTCTAGCGGCGGTTTAGCGGCCTTAATCGATGCTTTAGTGGATTCTCAGGAGTATTCTGACTATTTCGGCGAAGAAACCGTTCCCTATCTCCGGGGTTTGGGTGCAGAAGCGCAGGAATGTCGTAACTGGGGGATGCAGATCGACCTGTTTAACTACAGCGCACCTTTCCGCAAAGTTCCCCAATTTATCACCACCTTTGCTAAATATGATCGCCCTTTACCGGATCAGCACGTTTACGGTTCTGGAAATGACCCCTTAGAAATCCAATTTGGGGCAATTTTCCCGAAAGAAACCCGCGAACCTAGTTCTAGTCCCGCTCCCTTCGGTAAAGATACCAAACGTATCCTCATCCACCGCGGACCTGCCACTAATAACCAAAATAGCAACCCCGGCGCCCGAGGTGAATTCCCCGGTACTTTGGGACCGAAAGTTTTCCGTCTCAATAACGAGTTACCCGGTTCTAGTAATGGGGTGAGCGTTAAATTTGGCGAAAGTTCCACCCAAAGAGTGATTTTAGCGGCTTATCGTCAGGTTTTCGGTCGAATGCCCTACGAAGGTCAGCGTTTATCCGTGGCCGAGATTAAGTTGGAAAATGGCGATATTACTCTGCGCGAGTTTATCAAAACCCTAGCTAAATCCGAGACTTTCCGGAAAATCTACTGGACTCCTCTCTATGTGGTGAAAGCGATCGAATATATTCACCGTCGTCTGCTCGGTCGTCCCACCTACGGTCGTCAGGAAATGAATCAATACTTCGATATCTGCTCGAAAAAAGGCTTCTATGCTTTAATCGATGCCCTTATCGATAGTCCTGAATATACGGAAGCTTTTGGCGAAGATACGGTTCCCTACGAGCGCTATCTAACTCCCCAAGGGATGCAGTTACGGATGGTGCGTTTGGGCAATCTCCGCGAAGATATCGGCCAAAGAGTTGATAAAGAGGAAACCCCGCGCTTTATTGAATTGGGTACACCTTCGGTCTCGATTCGTACTGAACCGGATATTCAATCTCGTGTCGGTCAAGGTGTCACGGTTCAACGGGAACAAACTAAGGTCTTTAAACTGTTAACTAATCTCGATAAAGTTGCCGTACAAAATACTGTTCGCGCTGCCTATCGTCAGATTTTTGAACGGGATCTCGAACCCTATATCATCAATGCCGAATTTACCGCTTTAGAGAGTAAATTAAGCAATGCTGAGATCACGGTGAAAGAGTTTATTGAGGGTTTAGGTGGTTCGGATCTTTACCTGAAAGAATTCTATGCTCCCTATCCGAATACGAAAGTAATTGAATTGGGAACCAAGCACTTCTTGGGCCGCGCTCCCTTGAATCAAAAAGAAATCCAGAAATATAACCAAATTCTGGCAACTCAGGGATTAAAGGCTTTTATCGGTGCCATGGTTAATAGCATGGAATACCTACAATTATTTGGTGAAGATACGGTTCCCTATCGTCGTTTCCCAACTCTACCGGCCGCTAATTTTCCCAATACGGAACGGTTATACAATAAGCTGACTAAACAGGATAGTGAACTGGTTGTTCCCAGTTTTAAACCAGTAGTTAAGGTCGGTGGTTAGTTAGTCCTTGAAGTTAGTTAATTTAGCTCGTGTTCAACACGAGCTTTTTTTTAGTTTAGTATCCCAAAGCTAATACCAATTTTCAATAGTCGTGACTAACATCTAAAAGCGCAATTCCTGTCCGAGAGCGGAATTGCGCTTTGGAATAATCAACTAAGTCTGTCATCACTTTTGAAAAATGATATAACCCATCAGACCGAGGTTCGCAAGCCGCTAGGAAAATTCCCTCAAGGGGTGACAAAGAGGTTTAAAAGTAGGCAGGATAAAGACTCTAGCCAAATGTCCCCCAAAGAAATAGAGTGGTTATGGCAACCACTCAAAAATTTAAAATGTTACCATCATTCTATCAGGCTTATTTACAAGCTAATCTGAGCGAAGCACAATATCTTACCCTGCAAATCTTCATAAGATCTCTTGCATAAGTCTAGACAAAATAGGATAAAATAGTCCAAGAGTTAAGATTGAAAGATGACTTACGAACAAGTAAAAACTTTAAAGCCAACAGAGTTCAAACGCTTGTGTGGCGTGTATCCAGATACATTTAAGGA
>NZ_JADBUN010000037.1:0-28593 GCF_020245625.1 Microcystis sp. M049S2
GGAAAATTGTCTGAGCAATTTTTTGATAATTGACCACTGTTACATTTGGTAAATCGAGGAGTTGATCAAAATTTATCCACATAACCCACCTCCTGTTCTGTGTTACTATTATACCATGCTCACACAGAACCTAGAAGAGCCGCCATCACTACTACCGAATCACCACCGGAGTGCCTTATTGTAAACCAATCTTACACAGCCTAAAGTGCGCCGCAATAGCGACTCTTGTTCGGGTGTGGGGTAAAATCAGCAAGAATAGGCTTTTTCCATGTCTCACGTTTTAGCATATATTTTGTAAATGCGCTAATATTTAACAGTAAAGCCAACCTAGAACGACGGGGTTTCAGACCCAAATTTTCGATGAATAGTCTTTTGATTACGGCTACGGATACCGATGCGGGTAAAACCGTTGTCACCACTGCTTTGGTGGCTTATTGGCAAAAATACTATCCATCCAAGGCCTTGGGGTTGATGAAATTAATGCAAACGGGTCAAGGCGATCGAGAATGGTATGAGGGTTTATTTCAGGGTCAATTAGAAATGATCACACCGCTGCAATATCAAGCACCCTTAGCGCCTCCTGTGGCTGCTGATTTGGAAGGTCGAGATATTCCTTTGGGGACAGTGTGGCAAGCTCTGCTGAACCTACAAAAAAGCCAAGATTTGGTTTTAATTGAGGGTTTGGGGGGTTTAGGTTGTCCTGTCACCCACGAGCTAACTTTGGCGGATTTAGCGGCTCAATGGCGGTTAAAAACCCTTTTGGTGGTGCCGGTGAAATTGGGGGCGATTTCCCAAACGGTGGCTAATATTGCCCTAGCAGAGCAAAAAAAGGTCAATTTGGGCGGAATTATCCTTAATTGTCTCGAACCGCGCACGGAGACGGAGATAGAGCAGTTAACACCGATCGATTTAATTCAATCCTTGACTAATTGTCCGGTTTTAGGTGTTTTTCCCTTTATCGAAGATCGTCGGGATTTGGATAAATTGGCCTCGGTGGTAGCTAGTTGGCCAGAAATTATTATCTAGAGCAGGAAACCATACCAGATTTTGGAGTTTTTGTCAAGAGATATTTGTTAAATATATATTATTTCCGATAAAAATATAGCGTTTCCTAAGCTAGTGAGGTACACATATTTTTCTTCCCTTTTGACTTTTGTCTCTTGCCTTTTGCCTAAAACCCATAACTTTTGTACCTCAGCAGACTGAAAAACGCTATATATAGTTATTTGGAAAAGTTTAAATTCTCAGGCAAAAATACAAAGTCTTATGAAAATTCTTGAAAAATTATGGCAAAACTCGGCAAATACGAGCATAATTTCGGGACAATGGGAGCTAGAGGTAAGTACCTAAGCAAAATTAATTACACATATCTAACCACCTCTTGCCTCTTGCCTATCTTCACTAGGAAATTAATTTTGCACGACTACTTATGGATTCGTCAATTAGTTAGCCGCACATTAGACCTCTTGTGAAAACTAAAAATTGTTGTTAGGGTTAGGAGTCAGTAGCCAGTAGTCAAGAGAATTAAGAATGAATAATAATTAACTAAATAGTCTATTTACAGATTTTAGGCAGTTTAGTTCTTATTTTTGCCGTTTTTGAACCCTCAAAAATTAATTATGCAAGAGGTTTAATAAAACGCATCCGTTCATCGCTGTTTGAGTTGCCTTTTTTCTTCTTGAGCATCACCAGAGAATGGGTATGACTACCAAATGACCAATTGGTGCGGTCAATACTCAATAGCCAGGGTTGAGGGATAGGGAGCCACTGGACTACAATGGGAGCTATTTCAATGGAGCGAGGAAAGAGAGTCTTGCTCCGTGCCATCCCTTTAGGAGTAGGAGGTTTGAGAGCTTGTTTCAAGGCGTTATACTGGGGAGCATCTCATTTATGCAAGTGAGTAATTATACTTGTCCCTAAAACTGGTTTCTGGCAAGGCTTTTAAAATAGCTTGACATAAAACCTGATTTAGGGGTTACAAAGGTGAGATGCTCCCTTATACTGGTTCACGGGGGTTTCGAGATTAGTGCTATTTCTCATAAAACCCTACTCCCGCCTACTTTTCAAGTTTTTCGTCCTGTACTTAGATGACTATTCACTATGGTGATCTGCAAGAACCCTTGAATAAATTCTCAACCCTAGTTGAATTACTCCGTTATCGGGCAAGCAGTCAACCGGAACGCATCGCCTATATTTTTCTGCGAGACGGAGAAATCGAAGAAGCTCGTTTAACCTATGGGGAACTGGATCAAAATGCTAGGGCGATCGCCGCTTATCTACAATCCTTAGAAGCCGAGGGCGAAAGGGGTTTACTGCTCTATCCCCCAGGACTAGATTTTATTTCAGCTTTTTTTGGTTGTTTATATGCGGGAGTCGTTGCCATTCCCGCCTATCCACCCCGACGCAATCAAAACTTATTGCGTTTACAAGCGATTATTGCCGATTCCCAAGCCCGATTTACCTTCACCAATGCGGCTCTATTTCCCAGTTTAGAAAACCAATGGGCTAAAGATCCTGAATTAGGAGCAATGCAATGGATTGTCACCGATGAAATTGACCATCACCTCAGGGAGGATTGGCTAGAACCGACCCTAGAAAAAAACAGTCTCGCTTTTCTACAATACACCTCTGGTTCAACGGGAACTCCAAAGGGAGTAATGGTCAGTCACGATAACTTGTTGATCAATTCAGCCGATTTAGATGGTGGTTGGGGCCATGATCAAGATAGCGTAATGGTCACTTGGCTACCGACCTTCCATGATATGGGTCTGATTTATGGGGTTATTCAGCCTTTGTACAAAGGATTTCTTTGTTACATGATGTCCCCTGCCAGCTTTATGGAACGACCGTTACGTTGGTTACAGGCCCTTTCTGATAAAAAAGCGACCCATAGTGCGGCCCCCAACTTTGCCTACGATCTCTGTGTACGGAAAATTCCCCCTGAAAAACGGGCCACGTTAGATCTAAGCCATTGGTGCATGGCCTTAAATGGGGCCGAACCCGTCAGAGCGGAGGTACTTAAAAAGTTTGCGGAGGCTTTTCAAGTTTCTGGTTTCAAAGCCACAGCCCTTTGTCCTGGCTACGGTTTAGCAGAAGCCACCCTGAAAGTTACGGCGGTTAGTTATGACAGTCCCCCTTACTTTTATCCCGTTCAGGCTAATGCTTTAGAAAAAAATAAGATTGTGGGAGCCACTGAAACCGATACCAATGTGCAGACCCTCGTGGGCTGCGGCTGGACGACGATTGATACTCAAATCGTCATTGTCAATCCTGAAACCCTGAAACCTTGCTCCCCTGAAATTGTCGGCGAAATTTGGGTATCAGGTTCAACAATCGCCCAAGGCTATTGGGGAAAACCTCAAGAGACTCAGGAAACCTTTCAAGCTTATTTGGCAGATACAGGAGCCGGGCCTTTTCTGCGAACAGGAGACTTGGGCTTTATCAAAGACGGTGAATTATTTGTCACAGGTCGGCTCAAGGAAATTATTCTGATTCGAGGACGCAATAATTATCCCCAGGATATTGAATTAACCGTCCAAAATAGTCATCCCGCTCTGCGTCCCAGTTGTGGGGCTGCTTTTACCGTTGAAAATAAGGGCGAAGAAAAGCTCGTGGTTGTTCAGGAAGTGGAGCGCACCTGGCTCCGTAAGGTAGATATAGATGAGGTAAAAAGAGCCATTCGTAAAGCCGTTGTCCAGGAATATGATTTACAGGTTTATGCGATCGCGCTGATCAGGACTGGCAGTTTACCAAAAACCTCTAGCGGTAAAATTCAGCGTCGTAGCTGTCGGGCCAAATTTTTAGAGGGAAGCCTGGAAATTTTGGACTAAGAAAATTTCTCGATCGGCACTTAATGTGTTAAATTCGTATGTCGATTGAAACTTCGACCAATTCTTTCTCTCCCCTTAAGTCCATGTCTCTGGATTTGAAAATTCCTTAAACTTTAACTACATTTCTCAAGAAAGCAAATTGAATCTAATGTCCACAGAAATCCCAAACGACAAAAAACAACCGACCCTAACGAAAATTCAAAACTGGTTAGTGGCTTACATGACAGAGATGATGGAAGTGGACGAAGATGAGATTGATCTAAGCGTTCCCTTTGATGAATATGGTCTCGATTCTTCTATGGCAGTTGCCTTGATCGCTGATCTAGAAGATTGGTTAGGACGAGATTTAGATCGCACCCTGATCTACGATTATCCAACTCTAGAAAAGTTGGCGAAACAGGTTAGTCAGTCCTAACATTTTGGGTTGATGGGGTGGCAAGCTGCTTGAAAATGAGACAGGGTGTGGGGTGTGGGGGGTAGGGAAAAAGCTTGGGACTTTTCCCGAAAGTTGGCTAAAAAATAACAGTTTTAAAAAACTTGCGTTTTTTGGATCATCCTAGCAAAGATGGATGATTATACTGAGTTCTGGTAAAGTGAATTGTTCGCCAATCCAAAAACGAAGTGTCCCACTAGGGAGTATTCCCTAAAGGAATCCCATCAAGGTAATCTGACTTCTGACTTGTACCATCAAGAAAGGAAAACCTAGATGAATCCCCCAACAGCTTAACCCAGAACAACTCATTAAAGTTTATCGACTTGAGCAAACTAACAGCTTGAATTGGCCAAAACAAAAATCATTACTACTATTGAGAAATCTAAAATCATGTCGGACAGTAACCCTATTGACAATCAGCAATCCCCTAGAACTCTCAAACTGAATAATACTAATTATCGTCACAATCTCGAATCTGACTATACCGAAAAAATTGAAACCCTTGCAAAAAGTTTTGATTATGCCAGTAATAGTGAGCATCTATGGGGAGACCCCGAACTGTCTATTTTGTATGGAACTCCCCTCTATGAACAAGCTTCCGCTTCTCAAAAGTTAGCTCTCAATCATTTATATTGGGGCGCACAGTATGATTACATTGCTGTCAGTGAAGCCAGCACGATTAACTACAATCAGGTGACGGCCGGTGTCTTTGCTAAAGTCGGTGGCTACGATTCTCTTTGCTTGACCTTGGATCATGAAAGCAATCAAGAAAAATACCATATCCATGCCTTTCAAACTATTGGTAGTAAAACAAAATTTGCTCTTTTAGGCAAACAGGCTTTTAAGCTGAAACCCAACAAAAATACTACCAGTAAAGCGGATAAAAGTAAGAAAATAACCTCAAGAGTGGGAGAACAAATTTTAAATCTTACTTCGGTTTCCTCCTACTCAGAATTGCAATATAAAGGTTTACGTTCTTTAAGTAAAGCTCTGCTCAACAACTCATCAAAGTATTATTCTTCTCATTTGCTAGATTTAGAGAAAAAAGGTGTATTTTTAAATGCTTCTAACAAAGGCTACTTTGGGGTGGCAAATCCTAAGTTTTTGCTGCAATTTTTTGCCTTTCATTGGGGCAGTTCTCCTTTTTTGGCTTGTCAGCACTATACCTATCGTTTAACGGGTAATATGGGCTTTAAAAACTATGAATATCAATATTCTCGTTATTTGAGAGAACTGGAAAGAAAAGGAGAATTTATTCCTGTTCCCACAGCAGTTTCCCATTATCATCTTTTAGATGAAGCTTTTCATACCACGACTTCCCAATTGATTGGCCGTGATTTATACAAAGAGTTTTCTAAGCCAACAGCCTATGAACAGTTTATCGGCAATTTAGTTTTTTATCGGATGCAACAAGGCTTTTTAGGAAGTTTATACTTGGGGATGGTGTCTATTTTCCGACAGGATGCTGCTTTTTTATCCTATTACGATAAGATTTTGCGTTCTCCTTTATTTGGAATGTCAGCAGAGGAGTCTCTATATTGGCTAGAGAAATGTTTATGTCAAGAGCATCAGGGCTTCGATGTACAAGTTAAGTATCATCAAAAAATGCTGAAGAATATGTTACGTTTGACCGATAGTTTGGATTATCTATGGCCAGTTAACCGTGAAATGCGGCTCATGAAAGCTGGGGGGTCAATTGAACGGGCGATCACCAATAACATTAAAGCTTTTCTTCAATTTAAAGAAACTGTAACCGTATTAAATTAGAAAAACCGCAGTGAGGAATTTGAGAGGAATTTGAATGGAACCCATCGCAATTATTGGTCTTGGTTGCCGCTTTCCAGGGGCTGACAATCCAGAGGCTTTCTGGCAACTCATGCGAAATGGGGGGGATGCGATCACCGATATTCCTCCTGAACGTTGGGATATTGAGCGTTTCTACGATCCCACACCTGCCACTGCCAAGAAGATGTATAGTCGCCAGGGCGGTTTTCTAAAAAATGTCGATCAATTTGACCCACAATTTTTCCGAATTTCTCCCCTAGAAGCCACCTATCTAGACCCTCAACAAAGACTATTACTAGAAGTCACCTGGGAAGCCTTAGAAAATGCTGCAATTGTGCCTGAAACCTTAGCTGGTAGCCAATCAGGGGTTTTTATTGGCATCAGTGATGTGGATTATCATCGCCTAGCCTACCAAAGCTCTGCTAATTTAACGGCCTATGTGGGTACAGGCAACAGCACCAGTATTGCGGCTAACCGTTTATCATATCTGTTTGATTTGCGTGGCCCCAGTTTGGCCGTAGATACCGCTTGCTCTTCTTCCCTCGTCGCCGTTCACCTGGCCTGTCAGAGTTTGCAAAATCAAGAATCGAACCTCTGCTTAGTGGGGGGAGTTAATCTCATTTTGTCGCCAGAGACAACCGTTGTTTTTTCCCAAGCGAGAATGATGGCCCCCGACAGTCGTTGTAAAACCTTTGACGCGAGGGCCGATGGTTATGTGCGCTCGGAAGGCTGTGGAGTAGTCGTACTTAAACGTCTTAGGGATGCCATTCAGGACGGCGATCGCGTTTTAGCAGTGATTGAAGGTTCGGCGGTGAATCAGGATGGTTTAAGTAATGGACTCACAGCCCCTAATGGCCCTGCTCAACAGGCGGTGATTCGTCAGGCCCTGGCAAATGCCAGGGTAAAACCGGCCCAGATTAGCTATGTCGAAGCCCATGGCACGGGGACAGAATTGGGGGATCCGATCGAAGTTAAATCTCTGAAAGCGGTTTTGGGTGAAAAGCGATCGCTCGATCAAACCTGTTGGCTCGGTTCTGTGAAAACCAACATTGGTCATTTAGAAGCGGCGGCGGGAATGGCGGGTCTGATTAAAGTCGTTCTCTGCCTACAACACCAAGAAATTCCCCCTAATCTCCACTTTAAAACCCTTAATCCCTATATTTCCCTCGCTGACACAGCTTTTGCGATTCCTACTCAGTGTCAACCTTGGCGGATCAAATCCCCGGGATCTGGTGAAAACGGTGTCGAACGACGTTTAGCCGGTATCAGTTCCTTTGGGTTTGGGGGGACAAATTCCCATGTGATTCTTAGCGAAGCTCCTGTCACCGTTAAAAATAATCAACAAAATGGGCAGAAGTTGATGGAACGTCCCTGGCATTTGCTGACTTTATCTGCCAAGAATGAAGAAGCCTTAAAAGCCTTAGTCCGTTGTTATCAAAAGTATTTAGCTGATCATCATGAAATTCCTCTCACTGATGTTTGTTTTACGGCCAATAGTCGGCGATCGCACTTTAATCATCGTTTAGGAGTAGTGGCTAGAGATCGCTTAGAAATGTTGCAGAAGTTAGAGAACTTTAGTAACCAAGAAAGGATGAGAGAACCGAAGAGTATTAACAAAAAGAAAAAACCTAAAATTGTTTTTCTATTTGCCGGTCAAGGTTCTCAATATGTAGGTATGGGTCGTCAACTGTACGAAACCCAACCCGTCTTTCGCCAAACCTTGGATCGCTGTGCTGAAATCCTGCGACCCCATTTAGATCAACCCCTCTTAGAAATTCTTTATCCTGCTGACCTAGAACCGGAAAAAGCGAGTTTTTACCTGGAGCAGACTGCCTATACCCAACCTGCTTTATTCGCATTCGAGTATGCCCTAGCACAGTTATGGCGTTCCTGGGGAATAGAACCAGCGGCAGTAATTGGTCATAGTGTCGGTGAATATGTGGCGGCTACTGTTGCCGGAGCCTTAAGCTTAGAAGATGGATTAACGCTAATTGCCAAACGGGCAAAACTGATGCAGTCTCTCCCCAAGAATGGGACAATGATCGCCGTTTTTGCCGCAGAAGAGCGGGTTAAAGCTACTATTAAGCCTTATAAAAACGAGGTAGCGATCGCGGCTATTAATGGACCAGAAAATTTTGTTATTTCAGGAAAAGCGCCGATTATTGCTGAGATTATCATTCATTTAACGGCAGCAGGAATAGAAGTTCGTCCACTAAAAGTTTCCCATGCTTTTCACTCGCCGCTCTTGGAACCGATTTTAGATTCCTTAGAACAGGAAGCTGCTGCAATTTCCTCCCTACCTCTGCAAATTCCCTTAGTTGCTAATTTAACGGGGGAAGTTTTACCAGAAGGAGCAATCATTGACGCTCGTTACTGGCGAAATCATGCACGCAACCCTGTACAATTTTATGGGAGTATCCAAACGCTGATCGAGCAGAAATTCAGTCTTTTTTTAGAAGTCAGTCCGAAACCGACTTTATCTCGATTGGGTCAACAATGTTGTCCAGAAAGATCGACCACTTGGCTATTTTCCCTCGCCCCTCCTCAAGAAGAAGAACAAAGCCTACTAAATAGTTTGGCGATTCTCTATGATTCCCAAGGAGCCGAAATAAACTGGGAAGGTTTTAATCAAAATTATCCCCACAATTTACTGGCTCTACCGACCTATCCTTTTCAACGTCAACGCTATTGGCTTGAAACCATTAAACCGACTTCTGAAGAAACAAATATGACGACCAATGCCACTAATGTCCAAGCTATCTCCAGCAATCAAAAACAACAGGAGATTCTAATCACATTGCAAACCCTAGTGGGAAATTTACTGCAATTGTCCCCTGCTGATGTCAATGTTCATACACCTTTCCTGGAGATGGGGGCAGATTCCATTGTCATGGTTGAGGCGGTCAGACGGATTGAAAATACCTATAACGTTAAAATTGCTATGCGTCAGTTATTTGAGGAGTTATCAAATTTAGATGCTTTAGCTATTTATTTGGCTCAAAATCTGGCTAATAATTTCCAGAATACTCAAGTTAATACCGAGGTGTTTTCTGCGCCCATTGCCTGCTCAAATAACCGATCGCCCAATGTCGTGCTGAGTTCTAATACCAACGGCTTTCAACGTCAAACGGCTTCTCCAAAGGTTTTGGCGATCGCCCCCCTTACAGGAATGGGAGGAGCAGGGGAAATGGGAGGAGTTGAAGTGCCTCAAGTTTCTGTGCCACAAACCAGTGCGGTAACAGCCTCAGGTTCAACCGTTTCTAGTTCTGCCCTGGAAAACATTATGGGTCAACAGTTACAACTGATGGCCAAACAGTTAGAGGTCTTGCAAACGGCCAATTTTGCCCCGACGACTCCCCGAACCACAGAAAATTCCCCATCTTCCGTCAGTCAAAATAGGTCAAACGGACTTACACAACAGTTAATTCCCCCCCAGCAATTAGCGGCGAACCTAGAGCCAATAGCCAGTCGCACCCGTCAAACCAGCAATCAAGCTTCTGCTCCTAAACCGACAGTAACAGCCACTCCCTGGGGGCCGAAAAAACCACCCACAGGTGGATTAACTCCCCAACAACAGCAACATCTAGAGGCATTAATTGCTCGCTTTACGGAACGTACCAAAACCTCTAAGCAAATTGTGCAACGTGATCGCCCGCGTTTAGCAGATAGTCGAGCCTCGGTCGGATTCCGTATGTCCATTAAAGAGATGCTCTATCCCATTGTGGCCCAACGTTCTCAAGGATCAAGAATTTGGGATGTGGACGGTAATGAATATATTGATATGACGATGGGGCAAGGGGTAACGCTGTTTGGGCATCAACCAGACTTCATTATGTCGGCCCTACAAAGCCAACTCACTGAAGGCATTCATCTCAATCCGCGATCGCCAATTGTGGGAGAAGTGGCCGCCTTAATTTGTGAACTAACAGGAGCCGAACGAGCTTGTTTTTGCAACTCTGGAACCGAAGCCGTAATGGCCGCTATTCGTATCGCCAGGGCAACAACAGGTCGGAGTAAAATTGCCCTCTTTGAAGGCTCCTATCATGGCCATGCGGACGGAACCCTTTTTAGGAACCAAATTATTGATAATCAACCCCACTCCCTTCCCCTAGCTCTAGGCGTTCCCCCCAGCCTTAGTTCCGATGTGGTGGTATTGGACTATGGCAGTGCGGAAGCTCTGAACTATTTACAAACCCAGGGGCAGGATTTAGCGGCGGTCTTAGTAGAACCAATTCAAAGTGGCAATCCTTTACTACAACCCCAACAATTTCTCCAAAGTCTGCGACAAATTACCAGTCAAATGGGCATTGCCCTGATTTTTGATGAAATGATTACGGGTTTTCGATCGCACCCAGGGGGAGCGCAAGCTTTATTTGGAGTACAGGCGGATATTGCCACCTATGGCAAAGTAGTTGCGGGAGGAATGCCCATTGGAGTTATTGCAGGTAAGGCCCATTATCTGGACAGCATTGACGGGGGAATGTGGCGTTATGGCGATAAATCCTATCCTGGGGTGGACAGAACCTTTTTTGGGGGAACCTTTAATCAGCATCCGTTAGCAATGGTAGCGGCTAGGGCTGTCCTGACCCATTTAAAGGAGCAGGGGCCAGGTCTGCAACAACAATTAACTGAACGCACCGCCGCCTTAGCCGATACCCTCAATCGCTATTTTGAAGCAGAAGACGTTCCTATTAAAATCGAACAGTTTAGTTCTTTCTTCCGTTTTGCGCTGGCGGGGAATTTGGATTTACTGTTCTATCACATGGTGGAAAAAGGTATTTATGTCTGGGAATGGCGTAAACATTTTCTTTCAACCGCCCATACGGAAGCCGATCTTGCCCAATTTGTCCAAGCGGTTAAAGATAGCGTCACAGAATTGCGTCAGGGAGGTTTTATCCCCGCAAAAAAGCCCTCCTGGCCAGTGCCAACGCCTCAAATTGATCCCCCCCTAACCCCCCTTGATAAGGGGATTGATCCCCCCCTAACCCCCCTTGATAAGGGGGGAGATGTTGATGTCGCGCTTGATAAGGGAGGAAATTCTCATTCTGTTAGGGACAGTAAGTTAGGGAAAGGGAGCGGGTCTCAAGACCAAAAAACGATACAGTTTAGCCTCTACTACTTTGGTAGCTATGAAGCGGAATTTAACCCGAATAAATATAACTTACTGTTTGAAGGAGCTAAATTTGGCGATCGCGCTGGTTTTACAGCCCTTTGGATTCCTGAACGTCATTTCCACGCTTTTGGTGGTTTTTCTCCCAATCCTTCGGTTTTGGCGGCGGCTTTAGCACGGGAAACCCAACAAATTCAACTGCGATCAGGCAGTGTGGTTCTACCGCTACACAATCCCATCCGAGTCGCCGAAGAATGGGCAGTGGTGGACAATCTTTCCCAGGGCCGCGTTGGTATTGCTTTTGCATCGGGTTGGCATCCCCAGGATTTTGTCTTGGCTCCCCAGTCTTTTGGCCAACATCGGGAATTGATGTTCCAAGAAATTGAAACCGTCCAGAAACTTTGGCGAGGGGAAGCGATCACCGTGCCAGACGGAAAGGGTCAAAGGGTAGAGGTAAAAACCTATCCCCAACCGATGCAGTCCCAGTTACCCAGCTGGATTACTATTGTTAATAATCCCGATACCTATATCAGAGCAGGGGCGATCGGTGCTAATATCCTTACCAATCTGATGGGGCAAAGCGTGGAAGATTTAGCCCGTAATATTGCGCTATATCGTCAATCTTTGGCAGAGCATGGTTATGATCCCGCGTCGGGAACGGTGACAGTTCTCCTGCATACTTTTGTTGGCAAGGATTTAGAACAAGTTCGAGAACAGGCTCGCCAACCCTTTGGGCAATACCTCACCTCCTCTGTCGGACTCTTGCAGAACATGGTCAAGAGCCAGGGCATGAAAGTGGATTTTGAACAATTAAGAGACGAAGATCGGGACTTTCTCCTCGCTTCTGCCTATAAACGCTATACAGAAACCAGTGCTTTAATTGGCACACCCGAATCCTGTCGTCAAATTATTGATCATTTGCAGTCCATCGGTGTGGATGAAGTGGCTTGTTTTATTGATTTTGGGGTAGATGAACAAACAGTTTTGGCCAATTTACCCTATCTCCAGTCCCTAAAAGACTTATATCAACCTCATCTCCCCCCTTATCAAGGGGGGTTAGGGGGGGATCAATCCCCTTATCAAGGGGGGTTAGGGGGGGATCAATCCCCTTATCAAGGGGGGTTAGGGGGGGATCAAGTCCCTCTCACCGAAGCCCAACGACAACTGTGGATTTTGGCTCAATTAGGAGACAACGGCTCTGTGGCCTATAACCAATCAGTGACATTGCAATTAAGTGGCCCATTAAATCCCGTCGCAATGAATCAAGCTATTCAACAAATCAGCGATCGCCATGAAGCGTTACGAACCAAAATTAATGCCCAGGGAGATAGTCAAGAAATCCTGCCCCAGGTCGAAATTAACTGCCCTATCTTAGACTTCAGTCTTGACCAAGCTTCGGCCCAACAGCAAGCAGAACAATGGTTAAAGGAAGAAAGTGAAAAACCCTTTGATTTGAGCCAGGGTTCTCTCGTGCGTTGGCATCTACTCAAATTAGAACCAGAATTACATTTGTTAGTATTAACGGCCCATCACATTATCAGTGACGGTTGGTCAATGGGGGTAATCCTTCGGGAATTAGGAGAGTTATATTCAGCCAAATGTCAGGGTGTTACGGCTAATCTTAAAACCCCAAAACAGTTTCGAGAATTGATTGAATGGCAAAGCCAGCCAAGCCAAGGGGAAGAACTGAAAAAACAGCAAGCCTATTGGTTAGCAACCCTTGCCGATCCCCCTGTTTTGAATTTACCCACTGACAAACCTCGTCCAGCTTTACCCAGTTACCAAGCCAATCGTCAAAGTCTGACCCTAGATAGCCAATTTACAGAAAAACTAAAGCAATTTAGTCGTAAACAGGGCTGTACTTTTCTAATGACACTGTTATCAGTTTATAACATTCTCATTCATCGTTTGACGGGACAGGATGATATTCTGGTGGGTCTGCCAGCCTCTGGACGGGGGCTTTTAGATAGTGAAGGTATGGTTGGTTACTGTACCCATTTTTTACCCATTCGCAGTCAATTAGCCGGTAATCCCACTTTTGCTGAATATCTCAAACAAATGCGGGGGGTTTTGTTGTCGGCTTATGAACATCAGGACTATCCCTTTGCTCTTTTGCTCAATCAGTTAGATTTACCGCGTAATACCAGTCGCTCTCCTTTAATTGATGTCAGTTTCAATTTAGAACCAGCCATTAATTTACCTAAAATGAAGGGATTAGAGGTTAGTTTACTGCCTCAAAGTATTAGTTTTAAAGATCGAGATTTGCATTGGAATGTGACAGAAATGGGTGGAGAAGCTCTGATTGATTGTGACTACAATACAGACTTATTTAAAGATGAAACGATTCAGCGTTGGTTAGGCCATTTTCAAACCTTACTTGAGGCAGTTATTAATGATCCGCGACAAAATTTGCGGGAATTGCCCTTATTAAGTCCTGCTGAACGACAACAGTTATTAGTGGATTGGAATAATACCAAGACCGATTATCCTCAAGATCAGTGCATTCATCAATTATTTGAAGCACAAGTTGAACGAACTCCCGATGCGATCGCGGTTATTTTTGAAAACCAAAAATTAACCTACAGTGAATTAAATAGTCGAGCCAATCAGTTAGCCCATTATTTACAAAGTTTAGGAGTGGGGCCAGAGGTCTTAGTCGGCATTTCCGTAGAACGTTCTTTGGAAATGATTGTTGGCTTATTAGGGATTCTCAAGGCGGGAGGAGCTTATGTGCCTCTTGATCCTGACTATCCCAATGAACGTCTTCAGTTCATGTTAGAAGACTCTCAAGTGAAAGTCTTAATAACTCAAGAGAAGTTATTAGAATCCATTCCTGACCAGCAACTACAGATTATCTGTTTGGATAGACAATGGGAAAAAATTGCTCAAGAGAGTATATCAAACCTTGAAAGCGGCGCGAAACCAGATAATTTAACCTACATTATCTATACATCAGGCTCCACAGGTCAACCTAAAGGAGTTTTAGTTAATCACGCCAATGTCGTGCGACTGTTTGCAGCAACGGACTCTTGGTATCATTTTAATTCTCAAGATGTCTGGACTTTATTCCATTCCTACACTTTCGACTTTTCTGTCTGGGAAATGTGGGGGGCATTACTCTATGGTGGCTGCCTGGTAATAGTACCTTATTTAGTTAGTCGTTCCCCCTCATTATTTTTAGAATTGTTGTGTCAAGAGAAAGTCACCATTCTTAATCAAACTCCTGCGGCCTTCCGTCAGTTAATTCAAGCGGAACAGGCAACAGATCACGGTTTAAGTTTACGCTTGGTAATTTTTGGAGGAGAAGCTTTAGAAATCAACAGTTTACAGCCTTGGTTTGAACGACACGGCGACCAAGTTCCCATATTGGTCAATATGTACGGAATTACAGAAACTACTGTCCACGTTACTTATCGCCCGTTAAGTATGACGGACTTAAATAATGCTGTTAGTGTCATTGGTCGTCCTATTCCTGACTTGCAGATATATTTACTGGATAAATATTTGCAGCTCGTACCAATTGGGGGACAAGGGGAGATGTATGTGGGCGGTGCAGGAGTAACAAGAGGTTATCTCAATCGTCCTGAATTTACCACAGAGCGGTTTATTCCTAATCCTTTTGATCCCCCCCTAACCCCCCTTGATAAGGGGGGAGAGCAGCCATCAAAATTGTATAAAACGGGAGATTTAGCTCGTTATTTACCCGATGGTGATATTGAATATCTGGGACGCATTGATAATCAAGTCAAAATTCGCGGTTTTCGGATTGAGTTGGGAGAAATTGAGGCTGTTTTGCTTTCCCATCCCCAGGTACGAGAAGCGGTGGTTTTGGTGAATGAAAGCGATCGCTCTGAAAATCGGGCTTTGGTCGCTTATATTGTCCCTAATGATCCTGCTTGTACGACTCAATCATTACGAGAGTTTGTTAAACGGCAGCTTCCCGACTATATGATTCCCGCCTATTGGCTTGTGCTGGAAAATTTACCGTTAACCAGCAATGGCAAAATTGATCGTCGGGCTTTACCGTTGCCCAATCCAGAGTTAAATCGTTCGATAGACTATGTAGCTCCAGACAATCCGACCCAAACTGCGATCGCCGCTATTTTTGGTCAAGTTTTAAAACTGGAAAAAGTGGGAATTAATGATAACTTTTTTGAGATCGGCGGTAATTCTTTGCAAGCCACTCAAGTTATTTCACGCTTACGAGAAAGTTTTGCCCTAGAGTTGCCCCTGCGTCGCCTATTTGAACAACCGACTGTAGCGGATTTGGCTTTAGCGGTAACGGACATTCATGCCACTTTACAAAAATTACAAGCCCCTGTTGAGCATTTATCGGGCGATCGCGAGGAAATTGAACTATGAAATCTATTGAAACCTTTTTGTCAGATTTAGCCAATCAAGATATTAAACTCTGGATGGACGGCGATCGCCTGCGTTGTAATGCACCCCAGGGCCTATTAACCCCAGAGATTCAAACAGAACTGAAAAACCGTAAAGCAGAAATCATTCACTTTCTCAATCAACTGGGTTCAGAGGAGCAAATTAATCCTAGAACGATTCTTCCCATTCCTCGCGATCGCCAATTACCCCTCTCCTTTGCCCAGTCGCGACTCTGGTTCTTGTATCAATTAGAAGGGGCAACGGGAACCTATAACATGACAGGGGCCTTGAGTTTAAGCGGTTCTCTGCAAGTAGAAGCTCTCAAACAAGCTCTAGGGTCAATAATTCAACGTCACGAGCCATTGCGTACCAGGTTTCAGACGGTTGACGGGGTTCCCGTGCAGGTCATTGATCCCCAGCCTATTTGGGAATTGACGATGGTTAATTTGACAGGAAAGGAGACAGAAGCAGAAAAATTGGCCTATCGGGAATCCCAAACCCCCTTTGATTTAACTAAGAGTCCTTTGTTGAGGGTAACGCTCCTCAAATTGCAGCCAGAAAAGCATATTTTATTAATTAATATGCACCATATTATTTCTGATGGCTGGTCTATTGGTGTTTTTATTCGTGAATTGTCCCATCTCTATGGGGCTTTTGTTGCGGGTAAAGAACCAACTTTACCGACTTTACCAATTCAGTATGCGGATTTTGCCGTTTGGCAGCGAGAGTGGTTACAGGGTAAGGTTTTGGCGGCTCAATTGGAATATTGGAAGCGACAATTAGCGGCTGCTCCTCCTCTGTTAGAACTGCCCACCGATCGCCCTCGTCCCGCGATCCAAACCTTTCAAGGCAAGACAGAAAGATTTCAGCTAGATAGTAAACTGACTCAACAATTGAAAACCTTAAGTCAACAGTCGGGTTGTACTTTGTTTATGACTTTGTTGGCCGCTTTTGGGGTGGTTTTATCCCGTTATAGTGGCCAGACTGATATAGTCATTGGTTCAGCGATCGCCAACCGTAATCGTCGAGAAATTGAGGGATTAATCGGCTTTTTTGTTAATACCCTGGCTCTGAGGTTAGATTTATCGGAAAAACCAAGCTTTGCCGCTTTCTTAAAACAAGTACAGGCGATGGCTCAGGATGCCTATGAGCATCAAGATTTGCCCTTTGAAATGTTAGTGGAAGAGTTACAGCTAGAGCGCAGATTAGACCGTAATCCCCTGGTACAGGTAATGTTTGCCTTACAAAATGCGGCCAATGAAGCTTGGAACTTACCTGGTTTGACCATTGCAGAAATGTCTTGGGAACTAGATTCTGTTCGTTTTGACCTAGAGGTTCATCTGTCAGAAGTTAACGACGGCATAGCTGGATATTGCTGCTACAAAATTGACTTATTTGATGAAACAACGATCGCCCGTCTATTGCAACATTTCCAGAATATTCTCAGGGCAATTATTGCTAATCCTCAACAATCGGTGAGCCTATTAACTTTGTTGTCGGAACAGGAACAAAAGCAACTTTTAGTGGATTGGAATCAGACCCAAGCCGATTATCCCCAGGATTCCTGTATTCATCAATTATTTGAAGCGCAAGTTGAACGGACTCCCGATGCGATCGCGGTGGTATGTTCGGATCAACAATTAACATACACCGAGTTAAATAAGCGTGCTAATCAGTTAGCTCATTATTTGCGTTCTTTGGGAGTAGAAGCTGATTGTTTAGTCGGTTTATGTGTCGAGCGTTCCTTCGCAATGATCATAGGAATTTTAGGCATTCTTAAAGCAGGTGGAGCTTATTTACCGCTTGACCCCGAATATCCGACCGAACGTTTAAGTTTTATGGTAAAGGATGCCCAAATTTCTGTGCTATTAAGCCAAGAGAAACTTGTGGAAAAACTGCCTGAATATCAAGCAACGCGAGTTTGTTTGGACAAGGACTGGCCCACCATAGCTAAGTTTAGTCGAGACAATTTAAACATTAAGCTACAGCCCCATAATCTGGGCTATGTTATCTATACTTCTGGTTCGACAGGACAGCCCAAAGGGGTGATGATGGGTCAACTGGCTCTGGGCAATCTGATCCTTTGGCAATTGCAAAATACGACGGTTGCTAACGAGGCTAAAACGTTACAATTTGCACCGATTAGTTTTGATGTTTCATTTCAAGAAATCTTCTCCACTTTGTCTGCTGGAGGAAGATTAGTTTTGATCCCAGAAGAACTGAGACGAGATACTTCCGCTTTATTAGATTTTCTGGAAAAACAAGCCATTGAAAGACTATTTTTACCCTTTGTGGCTCTACAGCAATTAGCAGAAGTCAGTGTTAGTCGTCAATTTTGGGTCGGCAGTTTACGAGAAGTGATCACGGCAGGAGAACAATTACAAATTACACCCGCGATCGCCGCTTGGTTTAGGAGCTTAGAAAATTGTACTTTACACAATCATTATGGGCCATCAGAAAGTCATGTTGTTACCAGTTTTACCCTGACCAATCCAGTTGAAAATTGGCCGATTCTTCCTCCTATTGGTCGTGCGATCGCTAATACTCAGATTTATCTTCTGGATTCCTATTTACAGCCAGTTCCTATTGGAGTACCAGGAGAGTTATACATTGGTGGAATAGCCTTAGCCGAAGGTTATTTAAACAGACCTGAATTAACGGCTGAAAGATTTATTCCTAATCCGTTTGATCCCCCCCTAACCCCCCTTGATAAGGGGGGAGAGCAACCATCAAAATTGTATAAAACGGGAGATTTAGCTCGTTTTTTAAATGATGGTAATATTGAATATTTAGGACGCATTGACAATCAGGTAAAAATTCGCGGTTTTCGCATTGAGTTAGGAGAAATTGAAGCGGTTCTTAGTCAATATTCCGATGTTCAAACTACTGCTGTAATTGTTCGGGAAGATACTCCAGGCGATAAACGCTTAGTTGCCTACGTTGTTCTTAATCCTAATTCCCAAGCAACTAGTGGTGAACTACGTCAATTCTTGACTAATCAATTACCTGCCTATCTCGTTCCCAATACCTTTGTTATTTTAGAAAGTTTACCCTTAACGCCCAGTGGCAAATGCGATCGCCGTTCCTTACCTGTACCTGAACCTCAAGAATTATCAGATCATTATATTGCCCCTAAATCTCCCACCGAAGAAATCCTCGCTCAAATATGGGTGCAAGTTCTCAAAGTAGAACGAGTCGGCAGAGAAGATAATTTCTTTGAATTGGGAGGTCATTCTCTGTTAGCTACTCAGGTGTTATCGCGGATTAATTCAGCCTTTGGACTTGATCTTTCCGTACAAATTATGTTTGAATCACCAACGATCGCGGGCATTGCGGGTTATATCCAAGCGGTAGATTGGGTCGCCCAGGATCAAGCCGATAGCTCGTTAAATAATGAAAATACCGAGGTAGTGGAGTTCTAAGTTATGACGAAAAAGATTGTTGAATTTGTCTGTTATTTACGGGATTTAGGCATTACTTTAGAAGCTGATGAAAACCGCCTCCGCGCTCAGGCTCCTGAAGGTGTTTTAACTGCTACCCTCCGTCAAGAAATTGGCGATCGCAAACCTGAATTACTACAATTTTTACAACGGGCCAAACAGTCTAAAAGTAACGCTCATTTACCAATTCAACCTGTCGCTAGAGACGGCCATTTACCCCTCTCTTTTGCTCAACAACGTTTATGGTTTTTACATTATCTTTCTCCTGATAGTCGTTCCTACAATACCCTGGAAATATTGCAAATTGATGGGAATCTCAATCTGACTGTGCTAGAGCAGAGTTTGGGGGAATTAATTAACCGCCATGAAATTTTTAGAACAACATTCCCTACTGTTTCAGGGGAACCTATTCAGGCGATCGCGATGCCTAGTTCTTTTCGCTTAAAAGTTGACAATTATCAAGATTTATCCCCAAATGAACAATCAACCAAAATTCAACAAGTAGCAGAATTGGAAGCAGGACAAGCTTTTGATTTAACGGTGGGGCCACTGATTCAGTTTAAGCTATTGCAATTGAGTCCCCAGAAGTCGGTGCTGCTGTTGAAAATGCACCATATTATCTATGACGGTTGGTCTTTTGGGATTCTGATTCGGGAATTATCGGCTCTATACGAAGCATTTTTAAAGAACTTAGCCAATCCTCTCCCTGCGTTGTCTATTCAGTATGCAGATTTTGCGGTTTGGCAACGTCAATATCTCTCAGGTGAGGTCTTAGATAAACAACTCAATTATTGGCAAGAACAGTTAGCAACAGTCTCTCCTGTTCTTACTTTACCAACGGATAAACCCCGCCCAGCAATACAAACTTTTCAAGGAGGAGTTGAGCGTTTTCAACTGGATCAAAATGTCACTCAAGGTCTTAAAAAGTTAGGTCAAGATCATGGCGCAACCCTGTTTATGACGTTGTTGGCCGGTTTCGGCGTTTTGCTATCTCGTTATAGTGGTCAATCTGATCTGATGGTGGGTTCTCCGATCGCTAATCGTAATCAAGCAGCGATCGAACCTTTAATTGGCTTTTTTGCTAACACTTTGGCTTTAAGAATTAACTTATCAGAAAATCCCAGTTTTTTAGAATTATTAGAACAAGTTAAACAGACAACTTTAGAGGGTTATGCTCACCAAGACCTACCCTTTGAGATGTTAGTAGAAAAGCTACAACTTGACCGTGATTTGAGCAGAAATCCTTTAGTACAAGTCATGTTTGCGCTACAAAATACCTCTCAAGATACTTGGAATCTTTCGGGTTTAAGTATTGAAAGTTTATCTTTATCAGTGGAAGAAACTGTCAGATTTGATCTAGAAGTAAACTGCTGGCAAAATTCAGAAGGTTTAGCAATAGATTGGATTTACAGCAGAGATTTATTTGACACTGCAACAATTGCAAGAATGGGAGAACATTTTCAAAATTTAGTTCAGGCAATCATACTCAATCCAAAAGCTACAGTTAAAGAACTTCCTTTATTAACACCCAAGGAACGTGAGCAATTATTAATATCTTGGAATAATAGCAAGACTGATTATCCTCAAGAGCAGTGTATTTATCAATTATTTGAAGCACAAGTTGAACGGACTCCAAATGCGATCGCAGTGGTATTTGAGGAGCAATCATTAACATACACTGAATTAAACCATCGCGCTAATCAGTTAGCCCATTATTTACAAACTTTAGGCGTGGGAGCAGAAGTCTTAGTCGGTATTTCCCTAGAACGTTCTTTAGAGATGATTATCGGCTTATTAGGGATTCTCAAGGTAGGTGGTGCTTATCTTCCTCTTGATCCAGACTATCCCACTGAGCGTCTTCAGTTGATGTTAGAAGACAGTCAAGTTCCTTTTTTGATTACCCACAGTTCTTTATTAGCAAAATTGCCTCCCTCTCAAGCAACTCTGATTTGTTTAGATCATATCCAAGAGCAGATTTCTCAATATTCTCCAGATAATCTTCAATGTCAGTTAACTCCTGCCAATTTAGCTAACGTTATTTATACCTCTGGCTCTACGGGTAAGCCTAAAGGGGTGATGGTTGAACATAAAGGTTTAGTTAACTTAGCTCTTGCTCAAATTCAATCTTTTGCAGTCAACCATAACAGTCGTGTGCTGCAATTTGCTTCTTTTAGTTTTGATGCTTGTATTTCAGAAATTTTGATGACTTTTGGTTCTGGAGCGACGCTTTATCTTGCTCAAAAAGATGCTTTATTACCAGGTCAGCCATTAATTGAACGGTTAGTAAAGAATGGAATTACTCATGTGACTTTGCCGCCTTCAGCTTTAGTGGTTTTACCCAAAGAATCGTTACCCAACTTACAAACTTTAATTGTGGCGGGTGAAGCTTGTCCTCTCGATTTGGTGAAACAATGGTCGGTGGGAAGAAACTTTTTTAATGCTTATGGGCCAACGGAAGCGAGTGTTTGTGCCACTATTGGACAATGTTATCAAGATGATTTAAAGGTGACGATTGGTAAGGCGATCGCCAATGTCCAAATTTATATTTTAGATGCCTTTTTACAGCCGGTGCCGGTGGGAGTGTCAGGAGAGTTATACATTGGTGGAGTTGGGGTGGCAAGGGGCTATTTAAATCGTCCTGAATTAACCCAAGAAAAATTTATTGCTAATCCTTTTAGTAACGACCCAGATTCTCGTCTCTATAAAACGGGAGATTTAGCGCGTTATTTACCCGATGGTAATATTGAATATTTAGGACGCATTGACAATCAGGTAAAAATTCGCGGTTTTCGCATTGAGTTAGGAGAAATTGAAGCGGTTCTGAGTCAATGTCCCGATGTGCAAAATACGGCGGTGATTGTCCGCGAAGATACTCCTGGCGATAAGCGCTTAGTTGCCTATGTGGTTCTTACTTCTGACTCCCAGATAACTACTAGCGAACTGCGTCAATTTTTGGCGAATCAATTACCCGCCTATCTCGTTCCCAATACCTTTGTTATTTTAGATGATTTGCCCCTAACCCCCAGTGGCAAATGCGATCGCCGTTCCTTACCTATACCCGAAACACAAGCGTTATCAAATGACTATATTGCCCCTAAATCTCCCACTGAAGAAATTCTGGCTCAAATATGGGGGCAAGTTCTCAAGATAGAAAGAGTCAGCAGAGAAGATAATTTCTTTGAATTGGGGGGGCATTCCCTTTTGGCTACCCAGGTAATGTCCCGTCTGCGTGAAACTTTTCAAGTCGAATTACCTTTGCGTAGTCTCTTTACCGCTCCCACTATTGCTGAATTGGCCCTAACAATTGAGCAATCTCAGCAAACCATTGCTGCTCCCCCCATCCTAACCAGAAACGACAGTGCTAACCTCCCGTTATCTTTTGCTCAACAACGTTTATGGTTTCTGGATCAATTAGAACCTAACAGCGCCTTTTATCATGTAGGGGGAGCCGTAAGACTAGAAGGAACATTAAATATTACTGCCTTAGAGCAAAGCTTAAAAGAAATTGTTAACCGTCATGAAGCTTTACGCACAAATTTTATAATGGTTAATGGTCAAGCCACTCAAATTATTCACCCTACTATTAATTGGCAATTGTCTGTTGTTGATTGTCAAAATTTAACCGACACTCAATCTCTGGAAATTGCGGAAGCTGAAAAGCCTTTTAATCTTGCTCAAGATTGCTTATTTCGTGCTACTTTATTCGTGCGATCACCGCTAGAATATCATCTACTCGTGACCATGCACCATATTGTTAGCGATGGCTGGTCAATTGGAGTATTTTTTCAAGAACTAACTCATCTTTACGCTGTCTATAATCAGGGTTTACCCTCATCTTTAACGCCTATTAAAATACAATATGCTGATTTTGCGGTCTGGCAACGGAATTGGTTACAAGGTGAAATTTTAAGTAATCAATTGAATTATTGGCGCAAACAATTAGCAAATGCTCCTGCTTTTTTACCTTTACCGACAGATAGACCTAGGCCCGCAATCCAAACTTTTATTGGTTCTCATCAAGAATTTAAACTTTCTCAGCCATTAAGCCAAAAATTGAATCAACTAAGTCAGAAGCATGGAGTGACTTTATTTATGACTCTCCTGGCTGCTTTTGCTACCTTACTTTACCGTTATACAGGACAAGCAGATATTTTAGTTGGTTCTCCTATTGCTAACCGTAATCGTAAGGAAATTGAGGGATTAATCGGCTTTTTTGTTAATACATTAGTTCTGAGATTGAGTTTAGATAATGATTTAAGTTTTCAAAATTTGCTAAACCATGTTAGAGAGGTTTCTTTAGCAGCCTACGCCCATCAAGATTTACCTTTTGAAATGTTAGTAGAAGCACTACACCCTCAACGAGATCTCAGTCATACCCCTTTATTTCAGGTAATGTTTGTTTTGCAAAATACACCAGTGGCTGATCTAGAACTTAAAAATGTAAAGGTTTGTCCTCTACCGATGGAAAATAAGACTGCTAAATTTGATTTAACCTTATCAATGGAGAATCTAGAGGAAGGATTGATTGGGGTTTGGGAATATAACACCGATCTATTTAATGGCTCAACCATTGAGCAAATGAGTGGACATTTTGTCACCTTGTTAGAAGATATTGTTGCCGCTCCAACGAAGTCAGTTTTACGGTTGTCTTTGCTGACGGAAGAGGAAAAACTGCAATTATTGATTAAAAATCAAGGTGTTCAGGTTGATTATCTTCAAGAGCAGTGCATTCATCAATTATTCGAGAAACAAGTTGAACAAACTCCCGATGCGATCGCGGTGGTATTTGAGGAGCAATCATTAACCTACAGTGAATTAAACCATCGCGCTAATCAGTTAGCCCATTATTTACAAACTTTAGGCGTGGGAGCAGAAGTTTTAGTCGGTATTTCCCTAGAACGTTCTTTAGAAATGATTATCGGCTTATTAGCCATTCTCAAGGCGGGTGGTGCTTATCTCCCTCTTGCTCCTGACTATCCCACTGAACGTCTTCTATTTATGTTAGAAGATAGTCAAGCTTCTTTTTTGATTACCCACAGTTCTTTATTAGAAAAATTGCCTTCTTCTCAAGCGACTCTAATTTGTTTAGATCACATCCAAGAGCAGATTTCTCAATATTCTCAAGATAATCTTCAAAACGGACTAACTGTTTCTAATTTAGCCAATGTGATTTACACCTCTGGCTCTACGGGTAAGCCTAAAGGGGTGATGGTTGAACATCGAGGCTTAGTTAATTTGGCTCTTGCTCAAATTCAATCTTTTGCCGTCAACAATAAAAGCCGTGTACTGCAATTTGCCTCCTTTAGTTTTGATGCTTGTATTTCAGAAATTTTGATGACCTTTGGTTCTGGAGCGACTCTTTATCTTGCCCAAAAAGATGCTTTATTGCCAGGTCAACCTTTAATTAACAATTTACGAGAAAATGGGATTACCCATGTGACTTTACCCCCTTCAGCTTTAGCTGTTTTACCAAAAAAACCGTTACCAAATTTACAAACCTTAATTGTGGCGGGTGAAGCTTGTCCTCTCGATTTGGTGAAACAATGGTCGGTGGGAAGAAACTTTTTTAATGCTTATGGGCCAACGGAAGCGAGTGTTTGTGCAACAATTGCACAATGTAGTCAAGATGATTTAATAGTGACGATTGGTAAGGCGATCGCCAATGTCCAAATTTATATTTTAGATGCCTTTTTACAGCCGGTGCCGGTGGGAGTGTCAGGAGAGTTATACATTGGTGGAGTCGGGGTGGCAAGGGGCTATTTAAATCGTCCTGAATTAACGGCGGAAAGGTTTATTCCTAATCCTTTTGATCCCCCCCTAACCCCCCTTAAAAAGGGGGGAGATAAGAGCTATGAAACTTTTAAAAAGGGGGAAGAGCAACCATCAAAACTCTATAAAACGGGAGATTTAGCTCGTTATTTACCCGATGGCAATATTGAATATTTAGGACGCATTGACAATCAGGTAAAAATTCGCGGTTTTCGCATTGAGTTAGGAGAAATTGAAGCGGTTCTGAGTCAATGTCCCGATGTGCAAAATACGGCGGTGATTGTCCGTGAAGATACTCCTGGCGATAAACGTTTAGTTGCCTATGTGGTTCTTACTTCCAACTCCCAGATAACTACTAGCGAACTGCGTCAATTTTTGGCGAATCAATTACCCGCCTATCTTGTTCCTAATACCTTTGTTATTTTAGATAATTTACCCTTAACTCCCAATGGTAAATGCGATCGCCGTTCCCTACCTATACCCGATGATCAAGCCAGAAAAAATATTCAAAAAATTGCTCCTCGTAATTTATTAGAATCACAATTAACCCAAATCTGGTCAGAGATTTTAGGCATTAATAATATTGGTATTCAGGACAACTTCTTTGAATTAGGCGGTCATTCTTTATTAGCAGTCAGTCTGATCAATCGTATTGAACAAAAGTTAGACAAACGTTTACCATTAACCAGTCTTTTTCAAAATGGAACCATAGCAAGTCTAGCCAAATTACTAGCGCAAGAAACAACTCAGCCAGCCTCTTCACCGTTGATTGCTATCCAGTCTCAAGGTAATAAGACCCCATTTTTTGCTGTTCATCCCATTGGTGGTAATGTGCTGTGTTATGTCGATTTAGCTCGTAATTTAGGAACGAAACAGCCGTTTTATGGATTACAATCATTAGGGCTAAGTGAATTAGAAAAAACTGTAGCCTCTATTGAAGAAATGGCAATGATTTATATTGAAGCAATACAAACTGTTCAAGCCTCTGGTCCCTACTATTTAGGAGGTTGGTCAATGGGAGGAGTAATTGCCTTTGAAATCGCCCAACAATTATTGACCCAAGGTCAAGAAGTTGCTTTACTGGCTTTAATAGATAGTTATTCTCCCAGTTTACTTAATTCAGTTAATAGGGAGAAACATTCTGCTAACTCACTGCCAGAAGAATTTAATGAAGATCTCAATATTGCCTATTCTTTCATCAGAGACTTAGCAAGTATATTTAATCAAGAAATCTCTTTCTCTGGGAGTGAACTTGCTCATTTTACATCAGACGAATTACTAGACAAGTTTATTACTTGGAGTCAAGAGACGAATCTTTTGCCGTCAGATTTTGGGAAGCAGCAGGTTAAAACCTGGTTTAAAGTTTTCCAGATTAATCACCAAGCTTTGAGCAGCTATTCTCCCAAGACGTATCTGGGTAGAAGTGTTTTCTTAGGAGCGGAAGACAGTTCTATTAAAAATCCTGGTTGGCATCAAGTAATCAATGACTTGCAATCTCAATGGATTAGCGGCGATCACTACGGTTTAATTAAAAATCCAGTCCTCGCTGAAAAACTCAATAGCTACCTAGCCTAAAACTTTCAAAAAGCCTGATTATTGTTTAAAATGAATGATCGTTCACCGGTCAGAGGACAAGTATGACAACCCAAACAGCTTCTAGTGCCAATGCCCTTGCTTCCTTTAACCAATTTTTAAGGGATGTAAAGGCGATCGCCCAACCCTATTGGTATCCCACTGTATCAAATAAAAGAAGCTTTTCTGATGTTATTCGTTCCTGGGGAATGCTATCACTGCTTATCTTTTTGATTGTGGGATTAGTCGCCGTCACGGCTTTTAACAGTTTTGTTAATCGTCGTTTAATTGATGTCATTATTCAAGAAAAAGATGCGTCTCAATTTGCCAGTACATTAACTGTCTATGCGATCGGATTAATCTGTGTAACGCTGCTGGCAGGGTTCACTAAAGATATTCGCAAAAAAATTGCCCTAGATTGGTATCAATGGTTAAACACCCAGATTGTAGAGAAATATTTTAGTAATCGTGCCTATTATAAAATTAACTTTCAATCTGACATTGATAACCCCGATCAACGTCTAGCCCAGGAAATTGAACCGATCGCCACAAACGCCATTAGTTTCTCGGCCACTTTTTTGGAAAAAAGTTTGGAAATGCTAACTTTTTTAGTGGTAGTTTGGTCAATTTCTCGACAGATTGCTATTCCGCTACTGTTTTACACGATTATCGGTAATTTTATTGCCGCCTATCTAAATCAAGAATTAAGCAAGATCAATCAGGCACAACTGCAATCAAAAGCAGATTATAACTATGCCTTAACCCATGTTCGGACTCATGCGGAATCTATTGCTTTTTTTCGGGGAGAAAAAGAGGAACAAAATATTATTCAGCGACGTTTTCAGGAAGTTATCAATGATACGAAAAATAAAATTAACTGGGAAAAAGGGAATGAAATTTTTAGTCGGGGCTATCGTTCCGTCATTCAGTTTTTTCCCTTTTTAGTCCTTGGGCCTTTGTATATTAAAGGAGAAATTGATTATGGACAAGTTGAGCAAGCTTCATTAGCTAGTTTTATGTTTGCATCGGCCCTGGGAGAATTAATTACAGAATTTGGTACTTCAGGACGTTTTTCTAGTTATGTAGAACGTTTAAATGAATTTTCTAATGCCTTAGAAACTGTGACTAAACAAGCCGATAATGCCAGCACAATTACAACCATAGAAGAAAATCATTTTGCCTTTGAACACGTCACCCTAGAAACCCCTGACTATGAAAAGGTGATTGTTGAGGATTTATCTCTTACTGTTCAAAAAGGTGAAGGATTATTGATTGTCGGGCCCAGTGGTCGAGGTAAAAGTTCTTTATTAAGGGCGATCGCTGGTTTATGGAATGCTGGCACCGGGCGTTTAGTGCGTCCTCCCCTAGAAGAAATTCTCTTTTTGCCCCAACGTCCCTACATTATTTTGGGAACCTTACGCGAACAATTGCTATATCCTCTAACCAATCGTGAGATGAGCAATACCGAACTTCAAGCAGTATTACAACAAGTCAATTTGCAAAATGTGCTAAATCGGGTGGATGACTTTGACTCCGAAAAACCCTGGGAAAACATTCTCTCCCTCGGTGAACAACAACGCCTAGCCTTTGCTCGATTGTTAGTGAATTCTCCGAGTTTTACCATTTTAGATGAGGCGACCAGTGCCTTAGATTTAACAAATGAGGGGATTTTATACGAGCAATTACAAACTCGCAAGACAACCTTTATTAGTGTGGGTCATCGAGAAAGTTTGTTTAATTACCATCAATGGGTTTTAGAACTTTCTGCTGACTCTAGTTGGGAACTCTTAAGCGTTCAAGATTATCGCCTTAAAAAAGCGGGAGAAATGTTTACTAATGCTTCGAGTAACAATTCCATAACACCCGATATTACTATCGATAATGGATCAGAACCAGAAATAGTCTATTCTCTTGAAGGATTTTCCCATCAGGAAATGAAACTATTAACAGACCTATCACTCTCTAGCATTCGGAGTAAAGCCAGTCGAGGGAAGGTGATTACAGCCAAAGATGGTTTTACCTACCTTTATGACAAAAATCCTCAGATATTAAAGTGGCTCAGAACTTAACTTTAAATGACTCTAACAAAGGGGCGATCGCGCCTCTTTGAACTGAATTTAGTTTTTCTTGTGTTAAGTAGGGCTTGCTGAATAAATCTAAAAACCTTGTTGGATAAGGCTTTTAGACTTTTTTGACCTCAAAAAGTGCCGACCATTGGAGGGATCAGGGGTAAAATTCAGGTACTTTTTCCCTGAAAATTAGGTAACTGACTAC
>NZ_JADBUN010000038.1:0-89423 GCF_020245625.1 Microcystis sp. M049S2
AGACCTCTTGCAAAAGTCTTAAGTCGATCCTTGTACAGCAACATTTTTGAAGATTATCAACTACTAATAAATAATTAACTGAAAGTCCCTCCCATTATTGTTTCTATCGTTTGTTTTCGGATTTATGCAAGAGGTCTAATCACGATTCAAAGTTTAGTCATGGATCATAAAACGGGAATGAGTGCCGAAGCGATCGCTAAAGAGTATCCTCAATTAAGTCTGGCTCAAATTTATAGCGATCTAGCGTATTATCACGCGAATAAAGAACAGATAGAGGCCGATATCGATGCTTACCGAGCCGATTGTGAAGACTGGGAATCCCGATATCGAGCCGGTGAATTGTAATGAGTCAAATCCGTCTCTACCTTGATGAAGATGCGGGTCAACGCTCGAGCGTGGAAGCTTTGCGGAATCTGCGGTCAGTAAGGTATGGGACTTGCGCTTTGATAATGTACCTTTTGGGCGAACGCAGTTCGCCCCTACATTGTGGACAAAATCCGTTACTGTAGGGGCGCAATGCTTGCGCCCTCCGCTCGCTCAGGTTTGCTGATCACCCTAAGGGACTTGCGCTTTGATAATGTACCATCTGGCTGGTCTGGTTTTTCTACGGAGCGATTTTCTGGCTGGGATATTATTTCTACGCCAGTCCCTATAGTCATTTCAATTAAAATTGAGAATATTAATCCCAGAGTTCATAAGGGTTTTGTCGGTATAGAGTGTATCAGACTTATCTGAAATGACTATAACTAATGATTTCGTTAGTACCGGAGCCTAGTTCTATTTTAGGGTTAGGCCTGTTTTCTTTGGTGGGTTTTTTAATTAAGAAATGGTCATAATCTAACCTGACTTTGATGGGAAAGTCCATAAATTCCCTATTTTTGGCATTTCAATCAGTTAGCGTCTAAATCATTAGATAAAAGGGCATCCTCGAAAAGGGGTGCTTTTTTGTTGTTCGGATGTATCGATCGAGCTACTCTGTTCTCACTCAACAAGCTCGGAGAAAGCGGGTTTCTTAACAAAAAATTTGAGCGTTAATTTAGATATTTACCAGAAACCCGCTTTCTGTTGCACTGACTGATAAGTATTGATATTGACTGATAACTGATAACTCAGGTTAACTAACTATTTTTCGCCTCTAATTTCGTCAAACGACTTTTAAGTTCCTGATTTTCCTGTTTCATTTTTTCTAATTCCTCGCGAATTTCCTGAATTGCTTTGTCGGAACCTAATTTTTTCTGGACTTTTTGTACTGCTTCCTCCGCTACACGACGGACGCGACCATCGGGAGTTCGATCGCTCAAAGCTTGTAAAATAGCGATAGCTTTGGCATTTTCTATCTGTCCTAAAGCGTTACACACTGCCACCTGCGTCAAGAAAAAAGTTTCCTTGGCAATAGTTTCTAAACGTTCCAAAATTACGGTTAATTTGTCGGTGGTTTGTCCCGAAGAAATCGCTCCCAGGGCGCGGATAGCTGCTAATCTCAGGGGTTGAGGCGTGCCTAAAGCCGTGTAGGTCAAAATTGACTCTAAAGCCGCCAGCGAGGTTTTTAACTGGCTTAAACCGCCAATTGCGCCCGCTCTTACTACCTCATTCCACCCCTTTCTTGACTGTAAAATATGATTGAGCAGGTCAATAATTTCCCCTTCTTTATTTTGCAATTGTCCCACGGCCATGGAGCCTAATCCTCGCGCCGTGGCCGCTTCCACATAATAACTAGCATCTCCGGTTTCTAGTAGGGATTTAAGCGCGTTATAACTATCTAAGGTTTTAATTTCACTTAATCCCTCGACAACTGCCCGACGGACTTGTGCTTTTTCATCGTTTAAACCTTTAATTAAAGCAGTAACCGCCTGATCTAACCGAAGAGTCGCTAACTGTTTGGCCACCTCCACACGCACACCCCAAAAAGGCTCATTTTCTAGGGATATCCCTAAAGCTTCGATCGCTTCTAAACCGCCTTTTTTAGCAATGGCTATGGCTGCATAGATACGGGAAATCGGATCGGGATCCTGTTGTAATTGCGCTTTTAATTCGCCGATGGGATACTCAAGAGTGACGGTTTTGAGGAAATTATTACCCCGATCAAACTTGACAAAATCGGGCTTTTGTGCTAGGGGAAAATAGAAACTTTGTTCTTTTTGGTGAATCCGCAGATTGTAGGTAATATCCTCAGAGTTGAGATAGGCAAAAGCGACGGGAATTTTCAAGTCGAATAGTTCCTTTTCGTCCTGGGTTTGGGTGACAGTTAATTGGGCTAAATTATTCTCATTGTCCCAACTGTAAGCGACCTTATAATCGGGATGACCACCGCGATAAACGTACTGATCAAAGAGGAATAATAAATTGTAGCCAGTCGCTTTTTCGATCGCCCTTAATAAGTCCACGGTTTCTACGGTTTTATGGGCATTATCCCGCACAAAAGTATGAATCGCTTTTGCAAATAAATCTTCCCCTAAAATAGAGCGGATCATGTGATAAACACAAGCAGCTTTTTCGTAGAGATGACGATCATAAAGTTCGATCGCTTCTCGATAAACATGAGTAACAATGGGACGACGATAGCGGGAAGCATCTTCTTCTAAATAACTTCTTGCTTCCCCTAATAAATAATAACTAGCATCAGCTTTTCCGTATTCCGATTCTGTCCATAAAACCTCAGAATAGGAGGCCATTCCCTCTTTAATCCAAGCGTGAGACCAGTGTTTAATTACCACTAAATCACCGAACCATTGATGAGCTAATTCATGGGCAACTAAGCTTTCTGTCCAAGTATGATCGATGCTGGCTCTTTGATCAATTAAACAGCGATCGGTTAAAATTGTGGTGGAAGTATTTTCCATCCCACCAAAAATAAAATCATCTACGCAAACTTGTGCGTATTTAGGATAGGGATAGGGATAACCAAACTTTTGGCTAAAAAACTCGATCATGCGGGTAGTTTTACCCATACTTCTTTGTCCCTCTTCTTCCCGTCCTTTTTCCACATAATAAGTGACAGGAACACCATTCCATGAGTCCCGTAATTCAGCAAAATTTCCCACCGCAAGAGTCATTAAATAGGTGGGATGAATTTGCTTTTGTGACCAGTGATAAATTCTGTCCTCACCAACGGTTGCCACCGAGATTAATTCCCCGTTAGAAATAGCGATATAGGGTTGGGTAATTTTAACCCGAATTTCGGAAGTGACTAATTGGCCAGGGTAATCAAAACAGGGAAACCAAAAGCGAGAATCTTCCTCTTCTCCCTGGGTCCAAACTTGCATCGGTTTGTCGGGATAATATTCGTCGGGGGCGATAAAATATAATCCCCGTTGTGGTTGCTTAACCTGATAGTTAATCGTCAGGATAATCGGTTTATCGGTGGTGGGTTGTAGCAGATGAATAGTCAGGAGAGAACGATCATAGTCAAAGGGTTGACTGATACCTTCAATGAACACAGAATTAATATTTAAATCCACCGCATCCAGGATTAAACTGCTAATTCCCTGACGAATGGGGGTGAGGGTAATCTGACAGCTACCATCAAAACTTTGTCCGGGAATATCAATAATTAAATCGAGAAAAATATGATTAACTTGTCCGGGTCGATCGGGGTTATAATGGGGTTTAGCCCCCGGTAATTCAAAGGGTTGACGCTGATTATTTTCCGTGTCGATGGTGAGATGAGACATATTAGCCCTAACTTGCTGATTTTTGTCCGGTAAACTTAAATTAACACGATCGGTCGTCCCTTTCCTTGCTAACAATAATCCCACCCCTATGAATCTCCCCTCCTTTCTCTGGTTATGGAAAATTGCCGCTTGGTCGATGGGATTTACCCTCTTTGCCTATTTTTTACTGGCAGTTTCGGGGGTAAACATGGGTTATCGACGACTTGCGGGCCAATCTCGACCGAAATGGTTAAGACCCTTTCATCTCCTCAGCGGCCTGATCATGGTTGCTTTGGTCTTAATTCTGCTGGGAATCGGATTAGTGGGAACAATCGGTCATTATGGCAGTTTAGGCCACTCTTCCCACCTGATAGCGGGTTTATCGGTGGTTTTTCTGGTTTTTGTTTCGGCAATTACCGGCCTGAACATTACAACTCGTCCACCTCTAGCGCGGTCTCTCCACATCGGCACTAATCTTTTATTGTTTCTGGGTTTTCTTTTTGTTACCCTAACAGGATGGGATGTGGTCCAAAAATATCTACAATAAAAATAGTCGGCGATCGAGTGGAGACTGTTCGATCAAGAAAAACTAGCCATCTCATCCCGAAAAATCGCTTTTTAGTGACAGAATACTCACCCCCAAATTATTATGCAAACCGTCGAATCACAAGCTATTAACACGATGTCAGTGCCAAAAAAAGGGCTACCGGTAACAATTATTACTGGGTTTCTTGGTAGTGGTAAGACTACTCTTCTCAATCATATTCTCAGCAATCAACAGGGATTAAAAACTGCTGTTCTTGTCAATGAATTCGGTGAAATCGGTATCGATAACGAACTGATTATCAGTAGTGATGACAGCATGGTAGAATTAAATAATGGCTGTATTTGCTGCACGATTAACGAGGATTTAATTCAAGCAGTTTATAAAGTTCTCGAACGTCCCGAAAAAATCGATTATTTAGTCGTAGAAACCACGGGATTAGCCGATCCTTTACCGGTAGCTTTAACCTTTTTAGGGACGGAATTACGCGAAATGACCCGTTTAGATTCCATTGTCACCATGGTGGATTGTGCCAATTTTAGTCTCGATTTATTCAACTCGCAAGCGGCCTTAAGTCAAATCACCTACGGTGATATTATTGTTCTCAATAAAACCGATCTAGTGGATGAAGCTGATGTGGATTCTTTAGAAATAAGAATCCGGGACATGAAGCAAGGAGCGAGAATTCTTCGTACTAGCAAAAGTCAGGTTCCTTTACCCTTAATTCTCAGCGTCGGACTATTTGAATCGGATAAATATTTCGACACAGAGGAAGAACACCACGACCATCATCACCACGACCACGATCACGACCATTGCGATCATGATCACGACCATCACCACCACGATCACGATCATCACGATCATTCTAATCATTTAGAGGTGGATGGATTTACTTCTATTTCCTTTGCTAGTGACCAACCTTTTTCGATTCGGAAGTTCCAGTATTTCCTCGATAATCAGTTACCAGAAAGCGTTTTCCGCGCTAAGGGTATTCTCTGGTTTGATGAAAGTCCTAAACGTCATATTTTTCACCTTAGTGGTAAACGTTTCACTCTCGAAGATGACGAATGGAAAGGTAGTCCGAAAAATCAGCTAGTTCTTATCGGTCAAAATCTCGATCATGAAACCCTAAAAGAACAGATTAACAATTGTCTCAGTTTACCTGCTGTCAATCGCGGTAAAGGATTCGGCAAATAAACCCCGTGGGGGTGTTAGCCTAGGGTAACGCACCCCCATCACCCAAATTCCCCACTTCCCCACTTCCCCCAATTATTTATTTTTATTCGGGTACTTTTCCCCCTAAAGATTCTACGATCGAGCGCGTATTTTCTTTCAGCATTTTTACATAACTATCGCCCCCAGTACCCACCGCGCCGATCGAATCAGAATATAATTGTTGTGGTGCTAATTTCACCCCCGCTTCTTCGGCTACAGTGGTAATTAAAGCGGGATTAATAGTCGTCTCGGCAAAGATAGCAGGAACCCGGAGATTTTTAATAGCATCGGCTAAATTTTTCACCGTTTGGGCGCTTGGTTGTTCTTCGGTACTAATACCAATTAAAGTTCCCGCTACTTTTAAACCATAGGCATGAGCATAATACTGAAAAGCGTCATGAGTGGTGACTAATTGTCTTTGGGAAGGGGGGATAGTTTCAATAGCCGCAGCAATCCAGCGATCAAGATTTTCTAATTCTGCGATTAATTGGGCGGCATTTTGGGTAAAAATCTCTTTATCTTCGGGACTTAATTCAATCAATTGATCTCGGATTTTTTTCACCATGATTATACCATTTTTAGCCGAACCCCAAACGTGGGGATCGGGGACTTTCTGCCCCTCTTTTTCCAATTGTAAAGGCTTGATTGCTTCTCCCACGGCCACTTTTTTAGCTTTAATTCCCGTAGAATTGATCATTTTAATTAACCCCGGTTCGAGATTATAACCGTTATAGAGAATTAAATCGGCTTTTTCTAAAGCTACACTATCGGCGGGAACGGGTTCATAAACGTGGGGATCATCCCCCGGTTTTAAAATGTCTTGATGGTCAATTTCTTCACCGCCTACTCGTGCGGTTAAATCGGCGATAATTGTGCTAGTGGAGATTACCTTAGGTTTTTGGTTATCGGTGGTATTAACCGAAGGATTACAAGCAACCAATCCCAAAAATAAACAGGATAAAATTAGTTTTTTCATCGAGAAATAGAGATGAGGGGTTAGAGGTTAGAGATGAGGGGAAATGGCATTGATATCTATCCTGATTTTTTTCCTCACTAAAGACTCCTTTTACTATTAAAATAGAGAATAGAGAAGGTGTAAATTGAAGAGATATGGATAACCAAGCCCCGATTAAACTACCGAAAACCAGCGAATCCGACCACCTTAAGCGCATTCGTCACACCACCTCCCATGTTATGGCCATGGCGGTGCAAAAATTATTCCCGAAAGCCCAAGTTACTATCGGGCCTTGGACTGAAACCGGATTTTACTACGATTTTGATGTGCCGGAACCTTTTACCGATAAGGATCTCAAGGACATCAAAAAAGAGATGGTCAAAATTATCAATAAAAAACTGCCGGTGATTCGCGAGCAAGTTTCTCGGGAAGAGGCGGAAAAGCGCATTAAAGCGATTAATGAACCCTATAAGCTGGAAATTCTGGCGGGAATTCAAGAACCCATCACCCTTTATCATCTTGGGGACGCTTGGTGGGATTTGTGCGCCGGTCCGCACCTAGACAATACAAGTGAACTAGACCCGAAAGCGATCGAATTAGAGACGGTAGCGGGTGCTTATTGGCGCGGGGATGAGAATAAAGCCCAATTGCAGCGCATTTATGGCACAGCTTGGGAAAATCCCCAACAATTAGCCGAATACAAGCGCCGTAAGGAAGAAGCACTGAAACGAGACCATCGGAAATTAGGCAAAGAATTAGGTTTATTTATTTTCTCTGATTCTGTCGGTCCTGGATTGCCTTTATGGACACCCAAAGGAACTTTAATTCGTTCTTTGTTAGAAGATTTTCTGAAAAAAGAACAGTTAAAACGCGGTTATTTACCCGTAGTTACTCCCCATATTGCTCGCGTCGATTTGTTTAAAATTTCCGGTCACTGGCAAAAGTACAAAGAAGATATGTTTCCCATGATGGCAGACGATGAGGAATCTGCTAGTAAGGAAATAGGATTTGTCCTCAAACCGATGAACTGTCCTTTTCATATTCAAATCTATAAAAGTGATTTGAGATCCTATCGGGAATTGCCGATGCGTCTGGCAGAATTCGGTACAGTTTACCGTTACGAACAATCGGGAGAATTGGGAGGATTAACTAGAGTTCGCGGTTTTACCGTCGATGATTCCCATTTGTTTGTCACTCCCGAACAATTAGACAAGGAATTTTTAAGCGTTGTTGATTTAATTTTGACGGTGTTTAAGAGTTTACAATTAAAGAATTTTAAGGCGCGATTGAGTTTTCGTGACCCCGAATCGGATAAGTATATCGGTTCCGATGAAGCTTGGGAAAAGGCAGAATCAGCGATTAGAAAAGCGGTGCAAACTTTGGGGATGGATTATTTTGAAGCCCCCGGAGAAGCGGCTTTTTATGGTCCAAAATTAGACTTTATTTTCCAAGATGCCCTCGAAAGAGAATGGCAGTTAGGAACGGTACAGGTAGATTATAATTTACCCGAACGTTTTGAATTAGAATACGTTGCCGAAGATGGTAATCGTAAACGTCCGGTGATGATTCATCGCGCACCTTTTGGTTCTTTGGAACGTTTAATCGGTATTTTAATCGAAGAATACGCAGGCGATTTTCCTCTTTGGTTAGCCCCTGTCCAGATACGATTATTACCGGTTAGTGATAGTCAATTGGATTACGCTAAAGAGGTGACAGCGAAAATGCAATTGTTAGGAATTCGCGCCGAAACCGATACCAGTGGCGAACGTTTGGGTAAAATGATTCGCAATGCTGAAACCGCAAAAATTCCCGTGATGGCAGTGGTGGGGGCAAAAGAAATGGAAAGTAATAGTTTAAGTATTCGCACCCGTGCCACGGGCGATTTAGGAGTAATTAGCGTTGAGGAAGTGGTGACAAAATTAGAAACTGCCATCCAAAATCACGGTAATTTTTAAGCGTTTGCTCATCTAATTCTATGGGGACAGAAAATATTTCTGTCCCAGTATTTTTGATCAACCCAGGAGATTTTTCGGGTGCATCTGATATTTGTGACTTTCTCTCACTTATGGTGAGCAGCAGCAGTTATTCAAAGAGGGCGAATGCAATTCGCCCCTACAATAATATTATTGCGCCAATAGTAGGGGCGCACCGCGTGCGCCCTGTAATATAGATATTTCTACAAAATTGAGATGCACCCGATTTTTCCTGATTATCCTTTAGATGTCATCATCTTTTTTAAAGGGATTTTCCCCAATGCCTAGGCCTTTTTTGCTCTGTTTTAAGTCTTTCCAGAGGGCTTTAATTTTTTGGTAGGCTTCTAGAGAACTGATTTTGCCCCCCGTTTCCAGATTACAAATAAAACTGACTTTTTGGGCAAATTCCTGTAAATTGGCGTTAAATAGCAAGTTTTCTGGCTTAAATTCCCCATAGTAGGGGGCGCGAGGATAGAGAAAATCCTCCTTGCGGCGATCGGGGGGATTCGGGTTATCATCGTTAGGAGGATTCTGATTCATAGGGCGACGGCGGGTAATTTTTCGGAATTTCTTTAGATTTTTCGGTAATGGTAATGGGAGATAATATCAGTTGTTGGCTATCATTGAGGATTTAAGTAAAAACTTGACTGATTCGCCAAAAGTTGACCCCTGGTATCGTGACACTTTTTGGTTATAGGTTAAGATTCGGTCGCCAAATGTTGGCATTTATCTTTAAGCAGCAATTATACATTATTTTTCTCAACAATTATCCCTCTGATAAGATAAATTTTTTGTCTAGGTTGATCGCCAAAATTTACTGATGCCACTATCTGATTAACCATCGATTTTCTTCTATCAATTGCCAAGGATGATAACTATGGAAAAACTCTATGAAGGCAAGGCCAAAATTCTCTATCAAACCGATGATCCTGATATTCTCCTCACTTATTACAAAGACGATGCCACCGCTTTTAATGCCCAAAAACGCGGGCAAATTGTCGGTAAAGGGGAAATTAACTGTACTGTCTCCACTGCCCTATTTCAATGGTTAGAATCCCTAGGAATACCCACCCATTATATCGATCGCCCTAGTTCTAGGGAAATGCGCGTCAAGGCGATTAAAATCATTCCCTTGGAGGTAGTAGTCAGAAATATCGCCGCCGGGAGTTTGTGCAAGCAAACGGGATTAAAGGAGGGGAAAATTTTACCTTTTCCTCTTGTAGAATTTTACCTCAAGGATGATGCTTTAGGCGATCCTTTGTTAACGCATGATCGCATAAAAGTGATTGATATTGCCAGCGAGGGGCAAGTCAATCAGTTACGAGATTTAGCCCTGCAAATCAATCAATATCTACAAGAATTTTTTGATAAGTGCCAGATTATTCTCGTCGATTTTAAGTTAGAATTTGGAGTTGATAAAACGGGCAAAATTTATCTAGGTGATGAAATTAGCCCCGATACCTGTCGTCTCTGGGATAAAACCCAAGAGGATGCTCAAGCGCGCATTCTCGATAAGGATCGTTTTCGTCGCGATTTAGGAGATGTGGAAACTGCCTATCAACAAGTACAAGCAAGAGTTTTACAACAGATAGAGAGTTTATAACTTTAGGGTGTGTTAGCGAGCGCGTAACGCACCTTAATTGAGATTAGCAATTTAATAATTTATGTCGAGAAGAATTATCGGATTAACAGGGGGAATAGCCTGTGGTAAATCCACGGTTTCTAATTATTTAGAAAATATCTACAAAATTCCCGTCCTTGATGCGGATATTTATTCCCGGGAAGCAGTGGAAAAAGGTTCGGCAATTTTAGAGAGAATTTTGGTGCGTTATGGCAGAAAAGTTAAAACTGAGGATAATTCCCTTAATCGCCAACAGTTAGGAGAGATTATTTTTAATAATCCCGAGGAAAAAATCTGGTTAGAAAGTCAGATTCATCCCTACGTTAGAGAATGTTTTAATCGGCATTTAGAGCAGTTGGAAGCCCCGATAGTTGTTTTTTCTATCCCTTTATTGTTTGAAGCCAAATTAACCCATTTAGTCACAGAGATTTGGGTGATTTATTGCAGTTTCGAGCAACAAATTCAACGCTTAATGACTAGAAATAACTTAACTAGAGAACAAGCGATCGCTCGGATTAATAATCAAATGCCTTTAGCCGAAAAAATTGCCTTAGCTGATATTGTTTTGGACAATTCTGGGGATTTAGAAGCTTTATATACCCAGATCGATCGAGCTATACAATAGGGATTAATATTAAAACAACCAGGCAAATTTTCCCACCCCGAATTTTACATAGAGAATAATTGCCAAAACCAATAAAAATAGAAAGCCAATAATTAATAAATAGTCTTTATTGGTTAAGATTGATTCCTGTAAAAATGTGCGATCAGGATCACCAGAGAAAGCCTTAGCTTGTAAAACTACCTCTAGTTTTTGCGATTTAGCCATAGCATTTAAAATTAAAGGTACAGCGATGGAAGCATAAATTTTTCCTTTTTGCAGCCAACCCATTTTTTCTATTGCTAATCCTCGTAATCTTTGAGCAGAAATAATCGATCGAGATTCTTCTACTAGGAGAGGAAATAAACGCAAGGTAGAGGAAAAAATAAAGACTATTTTGTAAGGAATTCTGGCTTTAGTTAAACTCACCATCATCTGATTTATATCAGTGGTAAAAATAGCGAGGGGAATAATTAAAACCATCGTGAGAGTTTTAAAGATAACATTTAAACCGTAGAGGGTTCCCTCCACAGTCATTTTAGTAGAACCGACAGTTAATAAGGGAGTTAATTCAGTTTTTCCCGTTAAAGCTTTTACCTGTTCCACATTAAAAAATCCCATGGTAATTAATAAGAATAGATAAAAGGGAGCCATGAATTTTAAAATAGTGAGGAGATAAGACCATTTTACCCCCGCCCAGAGACAAGCTAAAGCGACAATAAGAGTTAGAAAACCGCCAGCGAGAGGACTTTCCCAAGTAAAAGCGATGAGAGTAACCACGATCATCATGGTTAATTTTGTCCGAAAATCTAGGCGAGTAAAAGGAGAATCTCGATCGACGGTTTGCCAGTTAAATGATTGCATAATTAGGAAAAAAGTTAGTAAGTAGCTAGGTGTTAAAAACTGTCAGATGCCCCCCTTATTAAGGGGGATCCCCCCGCCTATCGGCACCCCCCTTATCAAGGGGGGCAGGGGGGATCGGCACACCCTTATTAAGGGGGGATTAAGGGGGGATCGGCACACCCTTATTAAGGGGGGATTAAGGGGGGATCTATCTTCAATTTAATTATAACTTTAAGGGAATGAGTTAATCACCCGTCCCCATTAATCCACTAGGAAGGGTTAGCAACTCTCTTCATTTGCTCTTGAATTTCGGGGTTATAAATCTGGAGATAATTCCAATAATTACCAAACACTGATTCTATATAACCCTTAGTTTCTCTAAAGGGAATATTCTCGACAAATTCATCGGGATCGCTAAAATCGAAACGCTGTCTCCATTTGGAAACTGCCCCAGGTCCAGCGTTATAACTAGCCACGGCAAAAAGTGAATTTCCGGCGAATTTGCCGTGGGTATAATCGAGATACCATGTCCCCATCATAATGTTATCTTCGGGATTAGTTAAAGAATAACTTTTATTGCCAGTATTACCCGCGATATATTTACCCGTATCGGGCATAATCTGCATTAATCCCACTGCCCCCACAGGAGAACGAATTTCTTTTTCAAAGCGGGATTCTTGCCGGATTAAAGCTGTCACTAGCAGGGGATTTAATTGTCTATCTTTAGACCATTGTAGGATGCTATCGTAGTAGGGAAAAGGGAATAAAGCGTGCCAGTATTTATCATTTTGTCGCAGGACTTTCCAGGCTTCCTTTTCCTCCGGGGTATCTCTTTCTCGCAAGCGCCAAATCAGGTTAATTCCTTCTAAATTTTGATTGCGAGAGAGTTTATAGACACCGAGGTTAAATTGTTCGTCAACGGTTAAATTCCAAGGATCAACAATTTCTGCTTGGAAGAGATTCCAAGCATCCGTATCTTCACCAATTCGATATAATTCCTTGAAAGCTTCCGAACCGGCGGGGGGATCGTTACGAGTGGCGGGTTTGACGGTGGTAGGATTATAGGAGCGGACAGTGGTAAAATCCCCCACGTCCCAACCTAATAAAACCGCCGAGCGCCAAGCATAATAGGAATGGGGATGACGAGAAATAGTGTAGGTAAAAGCTTGTTTTGCTTCTTGGTTTTTGCCGAGTTTTTGCGCCCATTTTCCCACCCAAAAGGCCGCTTTCGGGGCAATTTGACTATCGGGATTATTAACCGCAATTGGCTGCGCCCACTGCCACGCCTTGGCGTAATCACCGGATTTAGCGGCTCTTTGGGCCATTAACCAGCGATAATCGGCGGCTTCGTCGGATTTTGGGTATTTATTTAATAAAGTCTGCCATGTTTGACTAGCGGCCTGAGCATTAGTTGATCCTAGTAATTTGGCTTTCGCTTCCAAAGCTTCCGGAGCGCGATCGGGAAATTGCTTGACAATGCGATCGAGATATGCTATGGCATCGCGGTTAGGAGAAATTTGGGCGAGTCGCAGTAATCCCAAACCGGTTTCTGGGGCCTGGGGATAGGTTTTAATTAATTTTTGGTAAGCGCTGCGAGCTTCTGGCAGTTTTTTGGCAATTTGTAGCCCGCGGGCGTAACGATAGGCTTGTTCGGGGCTAGGAGTGGCTTTAGCGTAGGCTTTATAGGCTTTTTCGTACAATCCCGACTGCCAATAACCCGCCCCAATCATTGCCCAATCCGCCGGAGTTAACTGATTGGCGTAGTCTTTCACCAAACGATCGCGGGCCTGATTGAGGGTAGGATCAAAAGGATTAGCCTTGGCTAACTGTAACCATAGGGGAAATTGATCGGGATTTTCTTGAAGACGTTGGCGAATTAAAGCCAAAGTCCGCGGGTGTCGGGGGTATTCCTTGAGCAATTTTTCATGATAACTGGGGTCGTATTTGCCCAAAGAGTGGTAAGCTTCCGCCACTACGGGCGATTGGGGATAGGTTTTAATTAATTTTTGCCAAATTTCTCGCGCTTTTTCACTATCATTGCTTAATTCGTGGGCGCGTCCCTGTTTGAGGAGAATCTGGGGAGCGAGGACAGGATATTGTTTTTCTAAGCCTTCTAATTGTTTTAAAGCCGGACCGCCTTCATATTTTCTCAATAAATCCATGGCCAAGAGATAGCGGGCGCGACTACGCTCTAAAGAGGGCGAGTTGGCATCGGCAACATCTTTTAACTTGACATCTCGCTCGGTTTGTGGCAAAGAAGCGCTATCAACCACGGCAGAGGGTTGGTTAGGATCTTGGCTAGGAAGCGACGCACTATTGCGATCGAGCCAAGCGAGAATTTTCGGGTGAAAGAGAAAGAGACTGGTGAGAGTAAAAAGCGCAACCCCAGAACCTAGTCCAAGAATGAGCGGGGTGTGAGGGGGGAATTTCTTAAACATTACCTTAATTCAAGACAGTAACTCAACCTACATTATCAGTGATCGTGGTGACAGGTTGTTTGTTTCAACCAGCTTGGGGGTGTGGGGTGTGGGGTGTGGGGTGTGGGGTGTGGGGAAGTGGGGAAGTGGGGTGTGGGGTGTGGGGTGTAGGGTGTGGGGTGTGGGGAGAATAAATAGAAATAATCTCCTGTCTCCTGTCTCCTGTCTCCTGTCTCCTGTCTCCTATCTCCTGTCTCCTATCTCCTGACTCCTATCTCCTGACTCCTGACTCCTATCTCCTGACTCCTATCTCCTGATCACTGATCCCTGAGATATGGTACGCTAAACAGGATTTAAGTATTATTAATGATTACTATGAAACAGCGCGGCGTGACGGTTTGGTTAACGGGATTGAGCGGTGCGGGGAAAAGCACGATTACCGAGGCATTACAGGCAAAATTAATCGCTGAAGGTTATTCCATTGAGGTTCTCGATGGCGATATAGTACGGACGAACCTCACTAAAGGTTTAGGATTTAGTAAAGAGGATCGCGATGAAAATATCCGTCGCATTGGTTTTGTGTCTAATTTGCTTACCCGTCACGGTGTAATTGTCCTAGTTTCAGCTATTTCTCCCTATCGTGAGATTCGCGAGGAAGTACGGGGAAAAATCGGCAATTTTGTCGAAGTTTTCGTGAATGCTCCCTTAAGCGTCTGTGAGGAGCGCGATGTGAAAGGATTATACAAAAGAGCGCGTGCTGGCGAAATCAAGTCTTTTACGGGAATTGACGATCCCTATGAACCACCTTTTAACCCAGAAGTGGAATGTCGCACTGATTTAGAGACTTTAGAGGAAAGTGTCGCCAAAGTCTGGAACAAATTGACGGAATTAGGCTACATTCATCAAGCTGTGGCGGTTTGATCACAAAATAACTTTGTATTATTGGAAAATATCGTAGGGACGTGGACTAAAAACGTCTCTACACCCCAATTAACCCCTTAGGCAAATTTGTTAGTTAATCTCCTTTTCTTCAGTACCTAAGCAAGGTTAATTATACCTCTCACTAACCCTCTGGCCAAAGTGCAAGAGTGCCTAAACAGTAATCAGTGATCAGTAAACAGTAAACAGTAAACAGTGAAAAGACAGTAGGAAACTTCTATTTAATACTGCTCACTTAAAACTTAAATCTGATAACTGATAACTGATAACTGTCTCAACTAGCAAATTAATTTTGCACGAATACTTATATTTAAAGGCGATAAATTATTTTGAAATCTCGCTCTAGTTATTGGAACCTCATTCCCTATCTCCGTCCCCAAACCCAAACAATTATTTTGGCGTTTATCTGTACGATCGGATTTACGGTATTTTGGCCGATTTTAGCTTGGTTAGCTGGACAAATGGCCAGATATATCGGTGAGGGAAATGTGCAAGCATTGGCGACACTTTCGGGGGTGGGGGCAGTGGTTTTTTTACTGCGGGGAATGTCTCAGTATGGGCAAGATTCCCTGATGGCAAAAGCTTCTTTAAAAATTGCCCTGGAATTAAGAAAAAAAGTTTATGCACATCTGCAAACCCTCGGCTTAAATTACTTTGAAACAGCAAAAACTGGTGATTTATCCTATCGTTTAACGGAAGATATCGATCGCATTGGGGAAGTAATTAATAAATTTTTCCATGATTTTATTCCCTCCGCCTTACAGTTAATTGTCGTCTTTGCCTATATGTTTATTGTTAACTGGCAATTGACGATCGCTGTCATTATTATCGCTCCTTTGTTGGGAGTTTTGGTGGGATTTTTTGGTGAAAAATTATTACAATATGCTCGTCGCGCCCAAGCGAAAATATCTAATCTTTCTTCGTTATTAACCGAAGTTTTTGGCGGTATTCGTGTGGTGCAAGCTTTCGCAGCTGAAGATTATCAAACCGAGCTTTTTGCTCAAGAAGCGGAGGAAAATCGCCGCGCTCAATACCTATCAGAATCCACCAAAGCTTTACAATACGTCGTGGTGGGATTCTTACAAGCTCTCGGTGTCATCTTTTTATTCTTTCTCGCTGGTTGGCAAATTTCCCAAAAGAATTTAACTGGAATTGACTTTGTTAGTTATGTGGCAGCGGTGGCAATGTTAATCGATCCCATCGCCCATATTACCAGTAATTATAATCAATTTAAACAGGGTCAAGCCTCCATGGATCGGATTTTTGAATTGTTAGCTATTTTGCCAACAATTACCGAAAAACCGAATGCGATCAATCTGCAACCCCATAGCAAAGAAGTTGAATATTGTCAAGTAAATTTTTCTTACAATGAGGACAGACAGGTTTTAAAAAATATTAGTTTTACTGCACACGCTGGCGAAATGATTGCTTTAGTGGGAGCATCGGGAGCGGGAAAAACCACTTTAGTTAATCTTTTATTGCGTTTTTATGACCCCACTTCCGGCAAGATTTTAATCGATGGGGTGGATATTCGTGATGTGACTTTAAAAAGTCTCCGGCGACAAATTGGCGTAGTTTTGCAGGAAAATATTCTCTTTTCTGGTACTATAGCCCAAAATATCGCTTTTGGCCAGGGAGATTTTAATCTGCAAGAGGTGGAAAAAGCGGCAAAAATTGCCAATGCTCATCAATTTATCGGTGAACTTTCCCAGGGTTACTATACCTATGTGGGAGAAAGGGGTGTTAATTTATCGGGTGGACAAAGACAAAGAATCGCCATCGCGCGAGCGGTTTTATCTAATCCGAGAATTTTAATTTTAGATGAAGCAACTTCAGCGCTCGATTCGGAATCGGAAGCTTTAGTGCAGGAAGCTTTAGAAAGAATTATGACGGAGCGCACAGTATTTGTTATTGCTCACCGATTAGCAACTGTCAGAAAAGCTAACCGTATTTTAGTTTTAGAAAAGGGTGAAATTATCGAGGTGGGTAATCACGAGGAGTTATTAAATCTTAATGGTCGTTACGCTCAATTTCATGCTAGACAATTTCAAGATTAGTCTATTTGGCATTAAGAGTTGGGCATTATTTCTGATTTTATCACTCAAGCCAAGCTTTTGGGGGGTAGAATTCCCCAAGCCCCTAGGGTTGATTCAAGGTAGGGTTGATTCAAGGTAGGGTTGATTCATGAATCAACCCTACCCAAACCCCCCGTTGGGGGTAGAATCCCCCGAACCCCGGAGCGCATTAGTTTTTCGGTGGGATGCTTACACGCAGTTGTTCATATATTTGTACTAATTTAAGAGTCACCGATAGAGCAGTTATCTTAATGGTGAGGTAGGAACTTTTCGTTTTGGGGAGTCAGTCGCGGAATTAGGTGGCTCTCTTATCTTTGTGTGATAACTTATATAGTAGTGATCGATCTTTGTGTCCTTTGTGTCTCTGTGGTTCGTTCCACTCACTCGCCGGCAACACTGTATCTTAGAATACATTTTACCCACCAAACCTAAGAGAGACATTAGGTTAGATTTCATCTTTAAGGAAACGCTGTAAGTATCCAGACAGAATTAATTATAGATATTTTTCTGTTCCCTCTACTTAGGGTTTTTTTCGGGGAATTCCTCGCAGGGTTAAAACATCATCGAGGGTGGAACAATAGTTTTTTAAACCAAAATCGTCAGGAGTATAGGTTTTAATGTGGGTGAAGTGGCGATAATTCATGGCAAAACGGTCCCATGCTTCCATCTGCAAGTTAAAAACTTTGATAAAAAAGTTAGCAATAGTTAAAGATAAAGGAATGCGAAAATAGATTTTTTTGTTTAAATAAGTACAGATTTCCTCCACTGCTTGGTTAGCTGTTGTGCGTTGATTGCCTAGGACAATTTTGCTTTCTGGTGCGGGATTTTCGATTAAATAATTCACCACTTGAGCTATATCTTTGGCATGGATAAAATGAAAACTGCCATCAGCTTGAAACCAACGCACTAAACCGATATATTTCAACACATCCGGTAAACCACCATAGATATGAGAATAGGGTTTATTTTCGTCACCACCTAAGACAAAAGTGGGGTATAAAGTGATAATTTTATCGGCGATTTCTAGGTCAGTAAATTTGCTATAACAAATATATTTGGTGCGGATATAATTAGTTCCTATCTCCCCAGCTTCCGGTAAAGGTTGATTATTTTGATTGAGAATGCTGGCAGTGGAAAAGTAGAGGACTTTCTCGCAGATTTGAGCATCTAAATAACTAATTAATTCTAGGGTTTTTACCACATTAATCTGATAACTTTCCTCCTCTCCTCCCCAACTGGTAGCGATTAAAACCGCTATATTCATTGTTTTTAAAAGCTCCGCATATACCCCAATATTTTCCATATCGCCTAAAAGTATATGAACATTTGATCGCCCTTGGTAAGTAAATTTTAACTTCTCGGGATTACGCACTAAAAAATATAATTCATAGTCGGGATTTTCCAGTAAAATCTCAGCGATATAATGCCCAATACAGCCACTCACACCCGTTAGAAATATTTTTTTCATTATTTTAATTGATACGGCAGAATTTAGGGGACAGTGTGAAAGTAAAAAGTCAAAAGTAAAAAGTCAAAAGTAAAAAAGGGTGTTGGGGTTTTAGGGTTTTAGTTGAATTCCCCCATTTCCCCATTTCCCCATTTCCCCATTCCCCCATTTCCCCATTTCCCCATTTCCCCTGTTCCCTGAGTAACTTTATTGATAACTAAATCCTTTAGCGGTTTCAAAGAAGAAACGCACGTTATCTTCAGGAGTTCCCACCAAAACACCATGACCTAAATTGAGAATATGACCTTGATTACCCGCTTTACGAATAGTATCAAGAATCCGCTCGCGAATAAAGGACTGGGAACCGAATAAAACCCCCGGATCGATATTACCTTGAACCATCATCGATTTGCCTAAACGCTGTCTCGCTTCCGCCATATCGACGGTCCAATCGACGCTAATAATATCAACCCCCGATTGAGCCATTCTTTCCAAAACGCCAGCACTGCCACTAATGTAGAGAATTAAGGGTGTATCGGGATGGGTTTCTTTCACCAAACGAACTACTTTTTGTTGATAGGGTAAGGCAAAAACATCGTAATCTTGGGGAGTTAATTGACCCGCCCAAGAATCGAACATTTGTACCACTTGCGCCCCACAATCAATTTGATAACGGACATAGGTGGCGATCATATCCGCTAATTTATCTAAAAATTGGTGCAGTACCGAGGGTTCCGAAAAAGCCATCCCTTTAATCACAGAATAACTTTTAGAACCTTTCCCTTCCACTGCATAGGCTGCTAAAGTCCAAGGCGCTCCGACAAAACCGAGGACAGTGGATTTATTTCCCACCTCTTGACGCAGGGTTTTTAAAATCGTTTTGATAAAAGGTAAAGACTGATCGGGATCGAGGGGATTAAGTTGGTCCACCTGCGCTTGAGTACGAATGGGAGAATCGATAATCGGCCCCTTACTTTCGATAATATCAAAGGGAATACCAATTCCCGCCAAGGGAGTGAGGATATCGGAGAACATGATCACCCCATCTGGTTGAAAAGCGCGCCAAGGTTGCAGGGAGATTTCGATCGCTAAATCGGCATTTTCCGATCTTTCCCGAAAACTGGGGTATTTATCCCGCAATTCCCGATAAATCTGCATATAACGTCCTGCTTGTCTCATCATCCACACGGGAGGACGGGGTAAGATTTCTCCTTTGGCAGCGCGTAATAAATAAGGTATTTCAGGGGAGTCAGTCATATCAGGATGATTATTCTATTGCCTTTTCTACGGTATCATCCCCCGTACAGCTAATTTTTCTGGTTTTTCCTTAAGAATTGTTAACGAAAATTATCCCTCTTTGCATTGAAACTGGGTACTGGAAATTGTAGTACAATCTTTTGGGTTGAGACAGGGTGTAGAGTGTAGGCTATAGGGATAAGTTGATAAAATCTATGGCGGATTCAAAAATTCAATCTTACCGAGTATTTAAGAGTTTGGCAGGAGGCCGTAAATTTAGCTGAAAGTTGCTATCGTCTCACTAAAACTTTTCCCAAAGAAGAGCTTTATGGGTTGACAACACAGATTCGCCGAGCTTCGGTGTCAATAGCAGCGAATATTGCCGAGGGGACGCAAAACCAGGGGAGAATACATCCAATTTTTGTACATAGCTCAAGGTTCTCTCAAAGAGTTGGAGACTCATTGGTTAATCTCTCAAAGAGTTGAACTAGCTTCCCCTCAGAGCGTCAATCCTATTCTTAATCAATGTGAATCAGTAGGCCGACTCCTGCTAACTTTGATTCGCGCTCTTGAAAATAAATAACCCCCACACCCTACACCCCACACCCCACACCCTACACCCCACACCCTACACCCTACACCCTACACCCCACACCCTACACCCCACTCCCTACACCGCACTCCCCACCCTGGGGTGAATTCGACGCAATCGTAAAGCATTCGTCACCACGGAAAGGGAACTTAAAGCCATGGCAGCACCGGCAATAATCGGATTGAGCAGAAAAGGATAGAGGACTCCGGCAGCGATGGGAATGGCAATCAGGTTATAAATAAAAGCAAAAAAGAGATTTTCTTTGATATTTCGCATTGTTGCCCGACTTAACTCAATAGCGGTCACAATTCCCTCTAAATCTCCCGAAATTAAGGTTATATCACTGGCGGCGATCGCTACATCAGTCCCCGTGCCAATGGCAATACCTAAGTCCGCTTGCGCCAATGCGATCGCATCATTGATGCCATCTCCAACCATGGCGACTATTTTCCCTTTTTTCTGCAAATATTCGATTTTTTCGGCTTTTTCTTGGGGACGGAGTGCGGCAAAAAAGCGCCAGATACCCAACTCTCTGGCGATCGCTTCTGCGGTTTCGAGGTTGTCCCCCGTCATCATCATCACCTCTAAGCCCATTTTTTTGAGCTTGGCGACCACTAAGGAAGAAAAAGGTTTTAAAACGTCGGAAATGGCGATCACCCCCTCTAAACGCCCGTTAACCGCTATCCAAGCCACGGTTTTTTTCTGCCATTCCCAATCGTGGGCGACTTTTTTAAGAACTTTTGTTTCAACTCCTTGACGTTCTAACCATTGTTGTGTACCGATTTGCACTAAATCCGACCCGACTTTTCCCTGCACTCCTGACCCAGTTATTGAGTCAAATTCGCTTACTTCTAAGGTTTTAATCTGGTTTAACTGCCCATATCTAACTATTGCTTCTCCTAGCGGGTGTTCAGAATGATTCTCCACCGATACGACTAACTGCAGCAGCGATAATTCCCGTCCATCCCTCACCCCTTCGCGAGTCAAGAAGTCCGTCACCGTTGGTTTCCCCTGGGTGAGAGTTCCCGTTTTATCGAGGACAATAGTAGTAATACCCTGGGCTAATTCTAAACTTTCGGCATTTTTAATTAAAATTCCCTGTTTTGCTCCCTGTCCTGTTCCCACCATAATCGAGGTGGGTGTAGCTAATCCTAGCGCACAGGGACAAGCGATAATTAGGACTTCCACCATTGTAATCAAAGCGAGGGTGAGATTACCCGTGCGGAGAATCCAAAATAGGAAAGTTATTACGGCAATAATCATCACCACCGGCACAAAATAAGCGGTCACTCGATCGACTAATCTTTGTATAGGTGCTTTTGATGCTTGCGCGGTTTGCACTAATCGGACAATCTGAGCTAAAACCGTATCTTTTCCCACCCGCAACGCTTGCATTTGTAGGCTACCGGTTTTATTAATTGTCGCACCGATTACCTGTTGATTGACGGTTTTTCGCACGGGTAAACTTTCCCCTGTCACCATCGATTCATCAATGCTAGAACTGCCTTGGATAATTATGCCATCGACGGGAATTTTTTCTCCCGGACGCACTAAAATTATATCTCCTACCTTCACCTCTTCTATTGGTATATCTAGCGTCTGTTCTTCCCTAATTACCCTAGCAGTTTTTGCCTGTAATCCCATTAATTGTTTAATAGCAGCGGCCGTTTCTTTTCTGGCCCGTTTTTCGAGGAAACGACCGAGTAAAATCAGAGTAATGACGATAGCTGATGCTTCGTAATAGACATGGGAATTAAACCCCTGTTTTTCGATAAAATCGCTCCCGAAGGTTAAAAACAGGGAATAAAAATAGGCGGCACTGGTTCCCAAAACTACTAAAGTGTCCATGGTGGCAGTGCGGTTTTTAAAGGCTTTCCAAGCATTTTTATAAAAACTTTGACCACACCAAAATTGGACGGGAGTAGCGAGAATTAATTGTAATAAGGGAGCGTGTAACCAGTGGGGAATAAAAGATAGAGATAAACCCGTCATCATCGGCAAAGAACCGATAAAAAGTATAATGCTAATAACAATAGCGATCGATAGTTTAGTGAGAAGTTCTTTTTCTGGCCTGGATTCGAGATTAATTTCCGTTATCGGTGTAGCTTGGAAACCGGCATCCCTAACTTTTGCTTGAATAGTGTTAAGATCGGTACGCTTGGGATCATAGTCCACATCCACCTGTTCCATGCCAAAATTAACTTGACATCGAATCACTCCGGGGATAGATTTAATTATCCGTTCGATCGAATCAGCACAACCAGCGCAACTCATCCCGGCGAGTTTGAGAGTTTGATGGGTCATAATTTTAATAGCAGCGGAAGTCAGCAAGAAAATCCCCTACAGCAGAGTTATATCTTTAGGATAAAATATTCCCCTAGCTGCAGGGTCAAGAATCCTCTGTTAATTTTTCTGAATAGATATGAAGAAATGTCAAAAAGAGTGCTTATATTTTCCTAACACACCCTTAATTTTTGTGGACAAATTTTAATTAACCCCACTCTGTTGCGTATCTTGACCCTGCAAAGCATCGGCAGCGGAAACACCATCACCCTGAAAACCAAAATACCATAAAGTAGCGGCAGCTTCAGCGCGAGTTACTGGTCTTTTTGGCTGAAATAGGGTAGTAAAACCAAAAACTCGCCGAATATTGGCTTGTTCGGCATTTTGAAAATCGGCATAAAGAGCGCGCACCAGCTGCGGGTTAATTTTATTAGTATCCTGAAAACCCCAAGTATTTTTAATCGTATCAAGATTGGCACTCGGTAAAGCTTTTCTAATATCTAATGGCACTTTCCAAGCGATTAAATCTTCCCGGGTTAAAGGAGCATTGGGACGGAATAAAAGGGTGCTACTATCTCCCGTTAAGGGAGAGGGAATTAACCCCGCTTCCGCTAATCCTTGAATATAAATATAATCGGGATCGTTATTTTTAACATCACTAAAAGCTGGGGAACTATTGGGAGTAGCTAAACGGATTTGTTTACCCGCTACATTAGCATAAATGGCATTATTAGCCTGTAACAACCAGCGAGCAAATTCTCGGCGCGTTATGGTATTATTAGGGTTAAACTGATTATTATTACCTGTTAATACTCCTAATTTAGCTAAGTCTTGAATGTGGCTCTTTAAGGGATTAGGTAAGGATTCGAGATCGTTAAAACTGGTGGGATTAAGATTTGGCAAGGGGGAAGAAATAGGGGAGGGACTAGGGGAGGGACTAGGAGAAGCAATCGGGGTTCCCGTTGGACGATAATCGAGGCTATATTCGGTATTGGGAGAAGTGGCAGTTATGGTGATAGTTAATTCTAAATTATCTCGACGGGCCGTTAGGGTACTATTGACTCCTTCCCCAGAAAAGGGAGTGATAATTTCCCAATTATTATTAACTAATTCCTGTTGATAAAAAGCCTCGATCGCATTGCTGGGATCGTTGGATTGCCAACGAGTTTGCCCACCGGTATTATCAGGATTTGTCTGCACGGATAATAATTCTGATTGACTATATCGAGGAATTTCTGCGGGAAAATTTGCGGGTAATTGCTGGTTATTAGGAGAGTTTTCTGGTATGGGATTTGTTTGTAGATTAGGATCGGCAGCCAGACGATTTTCTAGGGCAGGATTGCCAGTACAGGCTGCTAAAATACTCAGCAGGGTGATCATTGTACTGTAGCGAATAAACTTACTCACGGTCTTTACCAATATTGTTTCCTTAGCTTTATCCTAGCCTATTTATCCGGGGTTTTGACTAGGGAAAATTCGGTGCCACCATTGACGTAATTTCCCCAGCAGAAATCCTCCTAACCCTTTTGTGTATTTTTCAAATTTGTAGTAAAATAAAATGTCGATTATATCCTGAGTAGAAAGATACTTGAGATAGGATACTCCTTGATCAATACGCACATCACTATATTCTAAATAAACTTTGCGACTGAGGCGATCGGATAAATTCCATTTTGGTTGAAAATATTCTTGCATCCTCTGTTGATAAGCGGCAAAACTACTCGATTTTCCCTGTAAATATTCTTCCATGTATTGACAAGCAATTTCCGCTCCTTTCATCGCGTGTCTAATTCCCTCTCCTCCTAAAGCATTGATAGTTGAAACTGCATCACCTATGGCGATAATATTTGGTTGTTTATAGTAAATATCTTGCAATCCAGAGGAATATTCTACGATGGAACCGTGTTGATCTAGTAAATCGTAATTATCTAACTTCATGTAGTTTTTTATTATCTCGATAATATAACTTTTTAAAGGCTTAACTTCAGAAACATAGGGATGTTCGCCCTCTAACCAAGCAGCTCCTATTTTTAATTGCTGGTTATCCATAGGAAAAATCCAGCCATAACCTTTAGGACTCCATTTATGACCGAGAAAAAATACTAAATTATCTTGATATTTTTGATAATCTACTTCTGGCACAGTAATTAAATATTCAATGCCCACTGCTTTTAGAAAATCAGGTTTTTCTCGTCTATGTTTATACATAACTGCTCTAGCGTATCCCGTGGCATCAACCAATAAACGAGTAGTAACTGTCTCGATTTTCTCGCCTTTTGATTTCAAGAAAACAGTTAGCTGATCCTCCATCTGTTGATATTTCAGATAACGACAACCTAAACGAACTTCTCCCCCCAAACCCAGCACTTCTGCGGCTAAAAACTCTCGCAATTTGGCAAAATCAAAAACTACCCCTAAAGGTTGCGGTGATGACCAAAAATGATGTATGCTAGTGGAGATAATTTCGATATTTTTCCAAAACCTAGCCACCACGGTTTCGGGGAGATTGAATTGTTCTAAAATTTCTAGGGGAGAAGCGGCACTAGAAAAGTTATTATCTTGCCAACTAGAATGTTGTTCCACTAAAAGAACACGATAACCTTTTTCACTTAATAATCTACCACAGTGACCTCCCGCTGGTCCGCCCCCAATAATTACGACATCATAATCCATGATTTACTCCCTCGCCTAATCTTACTAACTTGCTTTTATTTTACCCTAAATGCCCTCTGTTAAACCCCAAACTGGTTAAGCTGTTGTGCATCTAAATTTGATCCTCTTTTTAACCTATTCCCTGTTCCCTCATCGAAAGGCCACCAGCTTATGACATTTTTCTTATTATTAGTTACTTTCCTATCGCTAATAATTTGGTTATATTTAATCTTAGCCAGGGGACAATTTTGGCTATCTAACCAAAAAATTAATCCTGTCACTTCTCCCTTAACAAATTATCCAAAAGTCTCGGCAATTATCCCCGCACGAAACGAAGCCGACGTTTTACCTATCAGTTTAACCTCCCTCTTTAACCAAGATTATCAAGGCGAATTTTCCATTATTTTAATTGACGATCAAAGCAGTGATGGCACTGGAAAAGTTGCCCAAGAAATTGCTGATCAATCTCATAAATCTGGACAAATAACTATTATTTATGGACAACCTTTAGAGATAGGATGGACGGGTAAATTATGGGCAATGAAACAGGGAATAAAAGAGGCTACCGAGAAATTTGCACCCGATTATTTTCTCTTTACCGATGCCGATATTGCCCACGCACCAGATAATTTAACCCAATTAGTTACTAAAGCAGTACAGGAAAAACAAGCTTTAGTTTCCCTGATGGTGTTGCTACGCTGTGACAGTTTTTGGGAAAAATTTCTTATTCCTGCCTTTGTTTTTTTCTTCGAGAAACTCTATCCTTTTCCCCTAGTTAATAATCCTAATTCCCCGATAGCAGCCGCCGCTGGGGGTTGCATTTTAATTCGCCGAGATATCCTAGAAAAAATTGGCGGTATTGAGATTCTTAAACAAGCTTTAATTGATGATTGTTCTTTGGCGATTGCGGTTAAAAAATATCTGCAAAATCACCCAGAAAATAACGAGAGTTCCATCTGGTTAGGATTAACAGAAAGCACCTATAGTCTCCGTCCCTATCCAGATTTAGCCAGCATTTGGAATATGGTAGCCCGCACCGCATTTACACAACTAAATTACTCAATACTTTGGTTAATCGGCACAATTTTCGGGATGTTTTTAACCTATTTAGCTGCCCCCTTGGGCTTAATCTGGGGATTGGTCTTAAAAGAAAGATCAATTATTATAATTAGCGCCGTCACCTTATTACTAATCGCCCTTTCCTATGGCCCGACTTTAAGACTATATAAATTATCCCCCCTGCGGGCTTTAACTTTACCCCTAATTGCCCTATTTTATAGTTTAATGACCGTCGATTCTGCCCTGCGTTATTGGCGCGGTCAAGGGGGAGGTTGGAAAGGGCGAGTTTATCCTAATTAGGGATTGCTTAATAATGGTAAAACTCTTTGAAAATAGGGCTTTTGACCTGTTAAAATTGGAACCTTTAAAAACCCAGCATTATCCTTTTACAGTACAATAATTAGTAGTAGGGTGCGTTAGCGATAGCGTAACGCATCAAATAAATTAATGATAGATAAGAACTCTTGCAAATTAATTATATGTTATAATAAAGTTAAATTAATGATAGGTGTGGTGCGTTACGACGGATTGTTAGATTTAAGTTTAAGCAGAGATTGTCGCCGTCTAACGCACCCCACGTTTTACTTGCAACGCACCAAATAAATTAATGATAGGTGTGGTGCGTTACGACGGATTGTTAGATTTAAGTTTAAGCAGAGATTGTCGCCGTCTAACGCACCCTACGTTTTACTTGCAACGCACCAAATAAATTAATGATAGGTGTGGTGCGTTACGACGGATTGTTAGATTTAAGTTTAAGCAGAGATTGTCGCCGTCTAACGCACCCTACGTTTTACTTGCAACAAGGAAATAATTCCTAATTTTAAGGAAGTCCCAGACAATAGAACGCCCCCCAGTAACGATAATCCTGAAAAGGCACTGCATCGGGAGCAAATTCGTCAAGCCACTTGATCAATTCGCCGATTTTCTGATAATTGGCTTGAGCAGCATTGACGTTGGGATCCTTAGTTTGGCGCATTTGTCGCCAAGTCTGGAAAGCCTGCTGATAATCGACTGTCAAACTGTCCCGCCAGTCTTTTTGGCGAGTCTCCCGCAACGCTTGACGAGCCTGATGTAGAGCCGTTAAACGTTCCTCTCCGGCCCGCCGTGCGCGATGGTACTCCCGGGAAAACAGCGCCGTCGCTAGATCAGCCACCGCCCAATGACTACTAATCACAGCACGAGCGCCCCCCAGCAGAAAGCCTGTACCTAAGCTGAGGGGTTCGTCCAGTAATTCCGGTCGCAGCTTTCCCTCTTGATCTCGGAAACCGGCAAAACTGAGACCGGTTTCACAACAGGAGAGAAACACTTCCGACAATTCGGGAAAACGCCACAGGGGACTAAGTAAATCCCGGAGGGTGACTTTTTGCTCTTCGGCTAGGACGAGGTGGGAGTTGAGGGGATCATCGGCGCGGCTGGTGGCGTGGTGGCTGGAGAGCAAAGCCTGCACTTGTTTCAGCAATTGCAGATAAGAGTCGGGGGTGACTGTGCGCCCCTGTAGCCGCCGTTGGCGAGGCACATTCCAGGTTTGGGCGACCCACTCACACTCTAGGGGAGTATAGGGCAAATCCTCTGTGGTGTTTTCCACAATCCCCAGGGTGTCGGGAGTGGGTTGCGATCGCTCTTGGCACAGTCCGAGAATTTTCGTACTGGGGACAAACTGAAGGCGAAAGCGATCGCCCAGTAGTTGGCCTTGGGCGGTGGGTAGAAGGTCGAAGGGAATTTGGTGCAGGAACAGGTGGGGAATCAGAATTAACTCAGTGATGCCCTGGAGGTGCTGTTGGATGAGGGTGTCGAATTGCAGGCGGGTTGCCAGTTCTTGCAGACGAGTGGCCATAGCTTGGTGCCACTCATCCCGACGCTGCTGGCGGGATTGGGCGGTCTCTGCTTGATTAATCGCAATGTAGGGGATAACCCAGTTGACGATCAGCCAGTTTTGCAGGTCGTTGGCGGACTCCGGGGGATTGGGAATAGTGTGGCAGTTGACCCCTTCCCCGCCATCCCGGGAGGGGCGACGCAGGACAAAGATGTGGGTATGGGTGGCGGTGGTGTAGAAGCTGAGGAGGGCAGTCTGGGGGGATGGAAGCAGCGCCGTTAGCTGATCGAGTCGGGGTTGGGGTTGGGGTTGCTGAAGTTGGGCGGTGATGGCATCAAAGCGGTAGAGAGCGTCCCAGGCTTGACGTTCAGCGGCTTCGGCGGCCTGGAGTTGTTCAGTGGCAAAGCTGGCGCGGGTGTTACCGATGGGGTAGAGTTGGGGCTTCTGGGTGAATCCGGGCTGGTCGAGGGGTTTTTGACGGAGTTGGGATTGGATCTGACGGCTATCCTTAACCTGCTGATACCAGGCTTGGATCTCTGGGGGAACGCGCCCATCGGCGTAGAGGTCGCCCACAGCGATCAGGTCGGCGAGGCGTTTGGAGCGGGAACGTTCGACGGTTCGCAGCGCCAGGGAGAGGTCGCCTTGGTTAACGGCGGCTTGGATTAGGTTTTCATAAACACCGATAGACTTGCGGACAATCTCTTGGCGAAGGGCTTCACTGGTTGCCCAGGCGCGGCTTTGTTCAACGGCTTCCACGGCGGCGCTGTAGCCTTCGATGGCAATGTCCCACCAACCCTGCTGGAAACCGAGATTGCCTAAGTTGCGCCCAGTTCTCAGGGTGTTAGCCGGTAAGAGAGCGGGGTTGAGAAAGGAAAGTGCTTCTCGATAATTGGCGATCGCCCGTTCTAGGTTGGCTACCGGCTCTTTCCCTAGTTCGGCTTGAATGCTGTAGGCATTGCCCAGATTATTGAGGGTTAGGGCTAAATCCCTTTCTAATCCGGGTTGGCGGAAGATGGTGGTGGCTTCGGTGTAGGCGGCGATCGCCCGTTCTAGGTTGGCTACCGGCTCTTGCCCTAGTTCGGCTTGGATGACGTAGGCATTGCCCAGATTATTGAGGGTTAGGGCTAAACCCCTTTCTAATCCCGGTTGGCGGCAAATGGTGGCGGCTTCGGTGTGGACGGCGATCGCCCGTTCTAGGTTAGCCACCTGCTCTTGCCCCAGGTCGGCTTGGATGCAGTAGGCATTGCCCAGATTAGTGAGGGTTCCGGCTAAATCCCTTTCTAATCCCGGTTGGCGGCAAATGGTGGCGGCTTCGGTATAGGCGGCGATCGCCTGTTCTAGGTTAGCCACCGGCTCTTTCCCCAGTTCGGCTTGGAGGCTGTAGGCACTGCCCAGATTATCGAGGGTTTTGGCTAAATCCCTTTCTAATCCCGGTTGGCGGAAGATGGTGGTGGCTTCGGTATAGGCGGCGATCGCCTGTTCTAGGTTAGCCACCGGCTCTTGACCCAGTTCGGCTTGGGTGCGGTAGGCTAGGCCCAGATTAGTGAGGGTTTGGGCTAAATCCCTTTCTAATCCGGGTTGGCGGCAGATGGTGGTGGCTTCGGTGTGGTTGGCGATCGCCCGTTCCAGGTTGGCTACCGGCTCTTGACCCAGTTCGGCTTGGGTGCGGTAGGCATTGCCCAGATTATTGAGGGTTTTGGCTAAATCCCTTTCTAATCCCGGTTGGCGGCGGATGGTGGTGGCTTCGGTATAGGCGGCGATCGCCTGTTCTAGGTTAGCCACCGGCTCTTGACCCAGTTCGGCTTGGGTGCGGTAGGCATTGCCCAGATTATTGAGGGTTCCGGCTAATTCCCTTTCTAATCCGGGTTGGCGGAAGATGGTGGTGGCTTCGGTGTGGTTGGCGATCGCCCGTTCCAGGTTGGCTACCGGCTCTTGACCCAGTTGGGCTTGGGTGACGTAGGCTATGCCCAGATTATTGAGGGTTCCGGCTAAATCCCTTTCTAATCCGGGTTGGCGGCTGATGGTGGCGGCTTCGGTATAGGCGGCGATCGCCCGTTCTAGGTTGGCTACCGGCTCTTTCCCTAGTTGGGCTTGGGTGAGGTAGGCTATGCCCAGATTATTGAGGGTTCCGGCTAAATCCCTTTCTAATCCGGGTTGGCGTTCAGTTGCAGCACAAAATTCGTATCCATAGACGGCAATGGCTAGGTTAATGAGTAGATTACCTTTAGGAAACCCAGAAAAAGCATAAGCAAGACGATAGAGGAGTACCCCTAGTTGGTAAATTCCCCCTGGACTGGCCTGTTCCCTGGTTTGATTTCCCCAAGCACGGAGGAGGTTAACTAAGTTTTCATCTAAGAGATGGAGGTTATTGTCGAGCAGGGGATAAATTGCTTGGGGGTTTCCGGGATTTTCTGCGATAGTTTGCAGTAGGGTTTGTAAAAAACTGATGTAGAGGTTTTGGTTATCTCTGGGCGGTTCTAAAAATTGTTCTAACTGTTGCGCCATATTCAGCAACCATCTCCCGTTATTGCTGTCTCCTTGCTGTTCTAAGAAGCCTGCATACTGCTTCATCACAGCGACTAAGCCTGCATCAAGTAATTCCGCATTAGCTTGTAATAGCGCTGGTTCCTGACCATTTTCGCACTGGAAGAGCGCTTGGATTAGGGCTAAGTAAGCTTCTATTCTTGCTTCGTTCATGATTGGTTTTAGGTTGTAGTAGGGTGCGCCCTTCGATAGCGTAACGCACCAAATAAATTAATGATAGATGTGGTGCGTTACGACGGATTGTTAGATTTAAGTTTAAGCAGAAATTGTCGCCGTCTAACGCACCCTACATTTTACCATTTGGGGATGGGGAGTGAGTGCGATCATGGATTTTAAGCTATAATCAAAGATGTTGATTTATCCCATGAAGTTTTTAGTAGGGTGCGCCCTTCGATAGCGTAACGCACCAAATAAATTAATGATAGATGTGGTGCGTTACGACGGATTGTTAGATTTAAGTTTAAGCAGAGATTATCGCCGTCTAACGCACCCTACATTTTACTATTTGGGGATGGGGAGTGAGTGCGATCATGGATTTTAAGCTATAATCAAAGATGTTGATTTATCCCATGAAGTTTTTAGTAGGGTGCGCCCTTCGATAGCGTAACGCACCAAATAAATTAATGATAGATGTGGCGCGTTACGACGGATTGTTAGATTTAAGTTTAAGCAGAAATTGTCGCCGTCTAACGCACCCTACATTTTACCATTTGGGGATGGGGAGTGAGTGCGATTATCTGTAGTGCGATCATGGATTTTAAGCTATAATCAAAGATGTTGATTTATCCCATGAAGTTTTTAGTAGGGTGCGCCCTTCGATAGCGTAACGCACCAAATAAATTAATGATAGGTGTGGTGCGTTATGACGGATTGTTAGATGATTGAGTAGGGGCGAAGCATTCGGACAATAACCTATTACTGAAACCCTAGATTTCCTATCCGAATGCTTCGCCCGTACCCCGAATTTTTCTCTAGCAAACTCAATTGGGGATGGGGGGTGAGTGCGATCATGGATTTTAAGCTATAATCAAAGATATTGATTTATCCCATGAAGTAACAATGTTATCGATTAATCTAGATCGAGAAACCGAGAACTATCTAGCAGACATCATTTCCGAAGAGAATATTAGCTCAGAAGAACTTCTGAAAAAACTCATTTACGAACATTGGCAAAGCTTAAAACCGCGTAAAACTTTATTACAACGCCGGGGAGGTCATCCTCAGCATCTTTTAGAAAATGCTCCACCTGATTTGTCATTGCGAGAAAACCGCAAAAAAGTAGTAGCAGAATATATACAAAACCATCATCAGCAAGATCATTCATGACAAATTATCCCCCCAAAATTATTACAGATAGCAGTATTTTATTCGCCTATTACAGTTCCAAAGATAATTATCATCTGGCTGTCGTCAACTTTTTTGAACAATGTTCCAGCGACTTGATTACAACTGTTGCTTGTATAACAGAAGTAATGTATCTTTTGAGCCATAATTATCGAACGCAAAATGAATTTTTAAGTGATTTATCCCACCAGCTTTATCAATGTATTCCCCTTTTACCACAGGATTTTGCCAGAATCATACAACTTAATGAACAATACGCTGACCTACCGGGAGATTTTGCAGATCTATCCTTAATAACTATTTCTGAAAGACTTAATATTTCTGCAATTATTACCTTAGATAGTGACTTTGATATTTATCGCCGTTATCGAAAAGAACCTTTTGAACGAATCTATTTATAACAATAAAATTTCAGGGCTATTTTATTCTAAAACGTCATGTCATCAAGGGAAAGCAACCCTTCATCTATATCAGGAAAATTGTCTGTAATGTCTGGCAAAGTAGTCAGCAAAGAAAGTAGAGAACCAGAAGAAATCGGCTCAATGATTAAGCGATGACCTTCTTTGCGTAACAAAACCTCTGTGCTTGATAAGGCAAGTTCAGGAGGAATATTTAAGACTTGCTCTTGTCCACTTGTTAGTAAAGAAACCTGACGTAAGTTTTGCATCTGTTGACCTCTTTTTTAATGATCACCTTACTATTTTATAACAGGGAACAGGGAACAGTAGTAGTAGGGTGCGCCCTTCGATAGCGTAACGCACCAAATAAATTAATGATAGGTGTGGTACGTTACGACGGATTGTTAGATGATTGAGTAGGGGCGAAGCATTCGGACAATAACCTATTGCTGAAACCCTAGATTTCCTATCCGAATGCTTCGCCCGTACCCTGAATTTTTCTCTAGCAAACTCAATTCTAGTCTAATTATAGTGGGGTGCGATCTTCGATAGCGTAACGCACTGCCCATAGCAGATTAATTAAAGATTTATCAAAAAAGAACTAACTTAGTCGATTTTGCTGTAGAATGATAATACTTAGAGTTTATTATTCTGCGACGGGCTATGGGATCAATTGAGCAACTGACAGAAGAGATATTGTCCTTACCTAGTGTATCAAGGGCGCTGCTTGCAGACAAGTTGGTAGAAAGCTTAGAATTCGATACCGATTCAACAATTCAGGCAGTTTGGGTAACTGAAGCAAAAAGACGAAGAGGCGAGGTTCGGGATGGCTCTGTGCAGCCAATTTCGGGGGAAGAAGCTCTGGCTCAAGTTAGACGACTGATTGAGCCATATATCAGATGATTCAGGTTATACCTGGCAAAAGTAAAACCTGAGAGGGTTTCAGAGATTGTAAATATCCTAACTGCTTTGGCGGTTGTTATAATTACAAATGATAATAGTCAAAATTAAAAGGTAAGTATGCGCTATAAAGTAAGGTTACAAGAGAGCGAGGAAGGATATGCGATATGGTGTCCAAGTTTACCGGGGTGCTGGTCACAAGGGGAAACTAAAGAGGAAGCTTTAGAAAATATCAAGGATGCCATTCAACTCTACTTAGAGACAGTCGAAGAACTAAATAAAGATGACGAATCTCTTTATGTAGAAGTTGGATAATTATGCCAAAACTTCCAGGAATAAATCATTTAATAGCAATTAAGTCCTTAGAAAAAGCAGTATTAGTAGGGTGCGCCCTTCGATAGCGTAACGCACCAAGTAGTAGTTAAATTAATGATAGATGTGGTGCGTTACGACGGATTGTTAAATGATTGAGTAGGGGCGAAGCATTCGGACAATAACCTATTGCTGAAACCCTAGATTTCCTATCCGAATGCTTCGCCCGTACCCCCAACGCACCCTACATTCTGATATTATTATTTTTAAATACATTTTCCCAATTCATCAAGCCAATCCATCGCCACCGTTAGCCAGTCCACCGCACCCTCTGAAGACGGCTCAGGCGTTGCTTCCCTTACCCCTTCTGGACGCGAGACTAAGGGTTTAAAATTCTCATTATTCTCGTTGGCCTTCTCTTCTAAAAACTCCTTTAATAGCGTCGGACGCTCATAGTCCTGCCGATAGTCCCAGACCCAGTTTAACACCGTGATTACCTCCGATCGCTGTTCCACTGACCAGCCTTGTTTATCGATATACTGCGCCATGATTTGCTGACAGTTTTCCCACCGACGGTAAGCCTCCCACAGCGCCGATATAGGTTTCCTCATCGCCAAGGACACCGCACCGCCTTCTGGGAAATCTTGGCGCAGGTCCGAACTCAACAGAACCCCAGTTAACCAAGCTCCCCCTTCCCCTAACTCGATTAAAATATAGGCTAGAGTTGCCGGATTTAGGTCAATTTCGACACTAATTTGGCTTAAATCCAACAGTTCTTCACCAGAGTCTTGGGGAATCAATATAGCTTCCAGTTTACCTAGCTTGGGTAGCACCACATCTGCTGTTGGATTGAGTAGTTGTAGCACCGCTTGAGCGTGGTCAGCCGCCGCAGCATCTACCTCTATCCCATGCTCTTCTAGATAATATGTCAGCACCGCCGCCGCTAAGGTGTTCTGACGAATCAGTTCCCCAAACCTGGGATTAGGGTGAGCCAGGGCCAGTTTATTGGCTCGCTGTTGAGCCGCTGCGTCCCAGGGAACCCAAACAGAAGTTGTGGCTAAATCCCTTTCTAATCCCGGTTGGCGGCTGATGGTGGTGACTTCGGTGAAGGCGGCGATCGCCCGTTCTAGGTTAGCCACCGGCTCTTTCCCTAGTTCGGCTTGGGTGAGGTAGGCATTGCCCAGATTATTGAGGGTTTGGGCTAAATCCCTTTCTAATCCGGGTTGGCGGCGGGAGGATGCTTGTCCAGTGCTGTCCTCCTCCTCCGCTGTGTCTGCGATCGCTAACCACGCCTGAAACTCAGGATCGTTTTCCAGTTCGTCATCGTCAATCCAGTCCTCTAGGGGATTGAGAGGCTCATTGACATCTGAGGTTGAGGTAGAGATAGACATAATTTTCTAGGAGGGAACGGGGGACATTAGAAAAGGGGTTTATTCGAGAAACTCCTTTTCTGGGTTAACTTCAGTCTTCCGAGAGAAGATCTTCTGCGGAAAAATGTTTTTGGAGCCAAGGACAACACTTGTCATTATAGAACCGGCGAATTGTGGTGTCGTCGCACCCCCACTGTTCTGCCATTTCCTCCCAAGGGACGGATTCTGGGGGTAAGAGATTTAAGATCACCAGTTGGGCGTTAATGTGCCTTAATGCTTTGCTTCGGGGCTGAATCTGTTGGAGTTCCTCTGCACAGGGACCCTCCACTGCTTCTCTGATCTGCTCCCACCACGCTTGAGACGGCTTAGACTTAATGTTATCTAAAGGATCAATGGTTTGATCTGCATCATTGGGGTTAATTCGGGGATTCGCCCTCAAGCGTTTCTTGTCGGCTTTTCTGATAGCTACTTCCTTCAGTTCGGAATAGATGCGTGTTCCTAGCCACCCTTTAACGGTACACTGTCCACTCTGTTGTCGGTAATGGGGATTAAAGACAGAATCCCTACCCCTGGCGGTTGGTTCGCCTTTTAAGCTCAGGCCAAGATAGCGCCACACCTGGAATTGCGCTTGATTAATGTCCTCTTGCTTAAGTTCCTGTTGATATTTGGCACTAATCTTCCCTTGAATCCAGGGAGCAGAGATCCAGTTTTTGATTTTAGGATCTAACTTCCTGCCAATGTCATCCTTAAGGATATGCCAGAGGCGATCGAGTTGCTGCCAAGTTGGGTTATCCTTTGCCCGATAGTAAGGAGATTCGGGTATGACGCACTCATTGCTACTGGGATGACGGTTATCGAGGACAATCCGCACAAGAGCGCATAAGGGGAGGAGAATCTCTAGCGGTAGGCTGGTTAGCGCCCTTGGGGAGTTGAGAAATTGAATAATGTTATCTATACATTCATAAAAGCGCTTTTCCGCTTGTAACCACTGCTCACTCCCTGAGGGGAGAAAGTTAGAGTCATTTTCTTCAAGGGGTTGGTTGGTTTCCGGCACAACATTACGGAGTCGTAGCCGCCAGTAGGTTGCCACCTTGACTAGGGGAATAAGCTCGTCGTTCACGGCATTGTCTTTTCCTTAAAATTATTTTTCCCACAACTGCAAAAAAAGTCTAGTGGCTCTCATTAGTTAAGTAAGCGGACGAAAAGCCGCGATAACTTAACAAGGAGTTGACTGATGGCAGCAACAATTGTAGCACCCTCGAAGCCGGATTTTTCCTCGATCGGAACTGAGCAAAAATCATTATTCGATCGGGTTATCAATCCCCAAGCCCTGTATAATCGTTTCGGATCTTCGTCTCAGGCATTGACCGCCCAGAATGAATTTAGCACCGAAGGACGCGGCGAAGATTATCTGGACAGTATTCGGCTGTTTCCAGATGTTCGCTCTGAAGGAACCCTTGATTTATTGAGGCTGGCTCACCCCCAAGGTTCCCTGGAATTTGACGGTGACTATATTATCGCTGATCTTCTCGCTGGCGATGGCTATATCGAAGAAACGTCCAAACGTCATGTATCTTTTGCCCCGCTTTTCGTGAATTCTGATAGCTCAGCTTTCATGGTGGAGAAGTGCCGGAAGAAGGCGATGTTCGCGGTTTGCGAATTCGCTCAGGATTTGTTTTGGTTAAAAGATGAGTCAGTCGATGCCGTGATCTTTGCATACGGGACTCACCACATTGATCGGGTCTTTCGGAGTCAAGCTGCGAAAGAAGGAGCGCGGATTTTAAAATCTGGTGGACGTTGGGTCCTCCATGATTTTGAGGAAGATGGCCCGATGGCTCGCTTGTTTGGCGAGGTAGTGAATGAATACGGCAAGACGCGCCACGATTACCCGCATTTTACCCGACAGGAAATGCTTAATCTTGCTCAAGATGCAGGGCTTTCAGATATTGCCATTGAATATATTGCCGATCCTTTTGTGGTCCAGGCCCCCTCGAAACTTGCCGCGAAGCGTTTGCTTTGCAACTACGTTATCAAGATGTATGGACTGAGCGGTTTAGAGAATGAACTTGATTTCACTTTTCACCTGCTCGAACAGTATTTTAGCGTGAATTTGACTGAAAATCTGTCCGGCTATGAAGCTCGACTCATTCGCAATGCTTTAGTTTGCCACGGGACCAAACCTTAGTTGATTGATTCGCCCCCTGACTTCTCCAGGGGGCTTCCTCACCCCCTGACCCTAGAAATATTTATGACTGACAATCTGACTTTTAATCAAGCGCCAACTGTGCGCGATTCTTTGCCTTCGCCGAATCGGTCGGGAGTAAGGAAAGAAATGGAGGCTTTACCCAAAGTTCTTCAGCCATTTTTAACCTGGGTTGTCGGTGTCCCCGCTACCGATGAGACTCTACCTCAACCCAGACCGCGCCGCTATTTAGCCAAGGTTTGCGGTTTACTGTTGCTGGGGATTTCCCTCAGTTGTTGGGCTTTAGTCCTTCAAGGGTGGGGTTATCTATGGTTGATTGTCGGTTGGAGTCTCACTGTTTCCGCCTCTCGACAACTGCAAGTGGTCATCGTTCACCATTGCGCCCACTCTAATTTCACAGGCGATCGATTATTCGATCAATACCTTGGACGGTGGATTTCCGCCTTAATGTTGATTCTCAGCTTCGATCAATATCGAATCCGCCATCGTAAACATCATCAAGATCCCTTGCTTGATGATGATGAGACAGTGGAAGCGCTTCGTCTTCGGGCGGGAATCCATCCTGGTTTGAGTCGAGAAGCCCTATGGCGACGGATGATCATGGGTTTGTTTTCTCCCCTCTTTCATGGCCGCTTCTGGATTGATCGAGTACGCTCAAGCCTATTTTCGAGCGATCGCGCCCATCAACTACGCAGTGGGTTAGTGGTCTTGGCCCAGTTAGGTTTGGTCGGGTTCGGTCAATGGTGGCTCGCCTACGGGGTGGCGTGGCTGTTCCCTGTGATCCTGTTGCATCAGATGAGTACCTTAATCCGCCAATGTTCAGAACACCTTCACCCCGCGCCCGAAGCAGATTTGAAAAAGGGCAAGCGTTATTATGCCCGGGCAACGGTGGGGATATTTTTGGGAGATCCTCTACCCAGGGCGGATCAACCCTTTGGCATTAAATTCTGGCAATGGTGCGTTTGGTGGTTGAGGTTAGGGATGATCTATGTTCCGATTCGCTTGCTCATCCTAGTGGGGGATACCAGTTGCCACGATTATCATCACCGTCACCCCGGTGTCGATCAGTGGCTCAATGCGGCGATCGCCCGACAACGGGATGTGGACGCGCATCATCCGGGCTGGCCAGTACCCTATCAAGAAGTATATGGGCTATGGCGGGCGATCGATCTGTCGTTTACAAGTTTGAGCCTAATACCAGTGCAAAAGTAAATTATAGAACATTTGTATTGGCAGTTGAGGCAAGGAAACGGGCAACAGGCAACAGGCAAGAGTAAGGGTTTTCGCTTGTTTTTCCAATTTTGACAATATGGAATTTCAATCCACAACAGCTTACTTGTTATTTACTTTTGCCCGTTGCCTATCCCCAATTCCCAATTCATCATTCATAATTTCCCAATTCATCATTCATCATTCCCAATTCATAATTCATCATTCATCATTCCCAATTCATCATTCATCATTCCCAATTCATCATTCATAATTCATAATTCCCCAAGGAGTTGACATCATGTTGTGTATAGTAGTTGAAAAATACGGACCCCCCGACCAGCTTCAATTGCAAATCCTGCCAACGCCGACGGTAGCGCCTGATCAAGTCTTGGTCAAGGTAAAGTATGCTGGGGTAAATTTTGTCGATATCTATGAACGCTCTGGGGTCTATTCTACGCCTCTGCCTTTGATTCTGGGAAAGGAGGGAGTTGGCGAGATTGTGGCCATGGGATCTGGGGTCAAAGCCTTCCATATCGGGCAACGGGTAGGATTTCCCTATGTGGAACAGGGAGCTTATGGGGAATATATCGCCCTATCTGCCGATGGGTTAGTGTCGTTACCAGAGTCTATCTCCGATGAAGTAGCGGCATCCGTTTTGTTGCAGGGACTGACTGCCTTGTTTCTCTCCCATGAGACTTTCCCTCTCAATCAACAACATACGGTGCTGATTCATGCCGCCGCTGGTGGAGTGGGTTTTCTGTTGGTTCAAATGGCAAAGTTGCGGGGAGCGAGGGTGATTGGTACTGTTTCTTCGGCAGCCAAGGCTCTGCTGGCGTTTCAGGCTGGCGCTGACAAGGTAATTCGATACGACCGCGAGAATTTTGTCGATGGGGTGATGGATTTCACGGCGGGTCAAGGGGTTGACGTGGTGTATGATTCGGTGGGTCTGAGAACCTTTGAAGATAGCCTAAAAGCCTTAAAAAATCGCGGTTTGCTGGTTGCTTGTGGGCAAGCGAGTGGAGAAGTGCCGCCGGTAGCATTGAATCGTCTGCTAGGGTGTCGCACTTCTGAGCGAGGCTCTTTTTATTTGACTCGCCCGGTCATTCGCCATTATATTTCCGATCCCATGGCTTTGAACCAACAGGCATCTTTATTTTTTGACTATTTAAGCTTAGGAAAGATTCAGCCTCCCTGTTATCAAATCTATTCTTTAGAGCAAGCAAAAGAAGCCCATTACGCCTTAGAAAGTCGGCAGGTTACGGGGAAGTTACTACTGAAGAGTTAAGCAATTGATACTAAATCTAGTTGTGATCCCCCACTTTTGTGTATATTGTTGACATTTGAGTTGTGGACAATTGGAAGCACAATAAGTGATGTATAGCGTTTCTCACACCTGTGTAGCAGTGTAGCGGGAGCATCTCACCTTTGTAACCCCTAAACCAGGTTTTTATGTCAAGCTATTTTGAAAGCCTTGCTAGAAACCAGTTTTATGGACAAGTATAATTACTCACTTGCATAAATGAGATGCTCCCAGTGTAGTATGTAGCACACTTAAACCTTTGCTGATTAAGCTTTTCAACGGCGATAATGTACCTCTTGCGAACAGGAAACGCTATATATCGCTCTTCTGGGACTTTTGGAAATCCCTAACCGAATCTAGGTTCTGAAACCCTTGGTTGACAAGTGATCGCTAACTTTTTTTCTAATAAAAACTCAAACTTCGGGTTTCTGTTAGTTAGCACTGGCTTGAAGGCTTACCCCATAAGAGAGCTAGAGTTTAGAGACTGTAAGACTTTTGCCAGACTCCCTCCAAGAGCGATATAGCCAACCTAAATGAGTTGTGAAAAGGCATCAAATCTTTTCAAGTTAGGAAATTTGAAAAGATTAATTAGAACCACTTACTTATCAGCTTAATTTTCTTCCTCCGCTTCTGGGGTTGGTTGTGGTAAACGAGCGATAAAATCTTTCATTTTAGGATGATTAAACATTTTCTCCGTATCTTGCAGAAGACGTTTACCCCAGAGATTTTCCCCTAAAAATTCCAGACTTACATAACGACTATCGCTAGTGAGAGCGGCCTGAGCTAATTTGATGCCCTCCTCAGTTTTCCCTTGACTATAAATAGCCACCGCAATAGCTAACTGAGGTTCCGGCTGTTTAGGATCGATTTTCAAAGCGGCCCGCCAATCTTTAAGAGCGGCTTCCTTATCACCCTGTTCGTATTTAACTAAACCAATATTATTAATAGCGGGCCAAAAATCTTTATCTTGATTAACAGCCTTTTCGTAAGATGCGATCGCTTGGGGATATTGTGCTAACTTGAGATAGGAATTACCGAGATCAAAAAGAGCGGGGGAGATATCGGGTTTAATTTGCAAACCCGCTTCAATCTGGGCAATAGCAGACTTGTAATCCTGATTCTGAAAATAGGCACTACCGAGGGAAAATTTAATATTAGCGTGGGCATCGGCGGGAGCAATGGACAAAGATTGATTTAATGCCTCGATACCGAGTTGCACCTGATCGTCTTGCAGATATAAACTACCGAGAATAAACCAAGTTTGATAGAGATGGGGGGCTAACTGCACCGCTAACTTAGCCCGTCCGAGGGCCGCATCGGTACGGCGAAAACGAGCTAATTGGATGGCATCTTCGGCGATTTCAATTCCCGCTTGTTCCATCTGTTCTAACTCCGGTTCGATGGCGTAGGGGAGTAGTGCTTGGGAAAAAGCCGGCGGGCTGCCAGCGACGAAAAAAATGAGCAAAGAAATGATTAATTGAAGTTTTGGCACAGTTTACCCCCGCGATAGGCCTTTTTTAATCAGTCTATCTCGCTTGGGAGTTGTTGGCTAAAGAAACAACAAAGGCAGCTCTAGAGACGTTAGTATATAACCAATTAACTTTTGGCTGATCGATGGCAATAACCGTGTTGGGAAAATCAAATCGCCCCCTATTTTGGATATTCGGACTCATGGCTAGTGGTTTTCTGGCGGTGGGAGTGGTTTCTTATCGCTTGCTGCAAACACCTCCTCCTGGCCTAGAATTGGCGAAAATGACCGTTCCTGCTCAACGGGAAACCCTCGCTGTGGAAATTAAAGCTAGTGGTAGGGTGGAACCAATCCAAAGTGTTAACATTAGCCCAAAAAACCCCGGCCGATTAGTGCGATTATTGGTGGATCAGGGCATGATTGTTAAAAAGGGACAAACCCTCGCCGTCATGGATAATTTAGAGGTGTATGCCCGAGGAATGCAGTCAGAAGCGCATCTACGGGAAGCTCTAGCCAGTCTGGAACAGGCTAAACGCAGCATTCCCGAAGATATCCGGCAATTACAGGCCCGATTTTATCAGGCCCAGGCCAGTTATAAGCAATTAGAAGCCCGTTTAGCTCAGGCCAAAGAAAGAATTCCCAAAGATTTAGACCAGCTGCAAGCTCAGGTACAAGCGGCCCAATCCCGTTTTCGACTAGCAGAAAATCGGGTTAAACGCAATGAAAATTTAGTCCGGGAAGGGGCGATCGCTCAAGACCAATTTGATGCCGTCCTCAATGAATATCTCAACGCTAAAGCCAATTTAGACGAATCGATCCGCCGTTTGGAACAAGCGGATAAAACCGCTTCCCCAGAAGTGGCCGGAATTGAGCAGGAAATGATAGGAGCGGCAGCAGCGATCGCAGAAGCGAAATTTGCCCTCGAACAACGCCAAAAAACCCAAGAAACCGAGCTGGCTCGACTAGAATCATCTGTAGCGGCCGCTAGGGCCGATTTAGAGCAAATCAAGATTCAATACCGCGATACGGTCATTACTGCTCCCTTTGATGGCATCGTCACCCAAAAATACGCCACTGAGGGTTCTTTTGTCACCCCCACCACTTCGGCCTCTAGTACCGCTTCCGCCACTTCCACCTCGATTATCGCCCTAGCATCGGGATTGGAAGTAATTGCTAAAGTGCCGGAAGTAGATGTGGGTTTATTGCAGCGCGGCCAACCCGTGCGAATTGTCGCCGATGCTTTTCCTGAAGAAGTCTTTGAAGGTCGAGTTATTCTCGTGGCTCCTGAAGCAATTATCGAGAATAATGTTACTTCTTTTGAGGTCAGAATCGGTTTGGTGACGGGACGGGACAAACTTAAATCGAAAATGAATGTGGATGTAACTTTTGTCGGCCAGCAGTTAGATAATGCCCTCGTCGTGCCGACTGTAGCCATTGTCACCCGGGAAGGCAAGTCAGGGGTTTTAGTTCCCGATGCCGAAAATAAACCCAGTTTTAAACCCGTTTCGATCGGTTTGGTCCTAGACGATAAAACCCAAATTTTATCAGGTTTGGAAGCTGGAGAAAAGGTCTTTATCGATCTCCCCGAAGGGTCCGAAGATACCTCGAAAACTAATCAAAAATAATCAAAAATCTCAATAATTTTTCTTAACAAATATATCCAAATTGTCTTTTTTCTGATCGGGCAGGATTCGGGAAATGGGGGAATGGGGGAATGGGGGAATGGGGGAATGGGGAAATGGGGAAATGGGGGAATTCAACTAATACCCCAAAACCCCAAAACCCTACAACTATCTAACCGATAACTGATAACTGATCACTGATCACTGATAACTGATATGTTTATCATCGAAAGTTTAAAAATGGCCGTCTCCACCCTAAGGGCCAATAAAGTGCGTAGCGGCCTGACCATGCTAGGAATTATCATCGGTAACGCTTCAGTAGTGGCCATGATCGGTATTGGCCAAGGGGCGCAAACCTTAGCCAATGACCAGTTTGCTAACTTGGGACCCAATACCATTTTTGTGGTGCCGGGGTCGCGACAAGCACGCAATACCACCGTTGATTTACCGAAAACCCTGGTTTTAGCCGATGCTCAGGCGATCGCCGAACAGGTTCCCACCGTCGCCGAAGTCGCTCCGGAAATAAACGCTCGTTTCCTGATTTCCTATCGTAATCGCAACATGACGGCTCTAGTCACGGGAAGCACCTCAGAATACGCTTCTGTCCGCAATTTTACCCTAGAAAAAGGTCGTTTTATCAATAATATCGATCTAGCCCGCAACAAACGGGTAACGGTAATCGGCCGTGAAGTGGCAGCGCAACTTTTCCCCACCCAAAATCCCCTCGGTCAACAGCTGCGGATCAAAAATCTCAGTTTTGAGGTGATCGGGATTTTAGAGGCGAAAGGCTCCTTTTTTGGCAATAATCAGGATGAAATGCTGATTATTCCCCTTAGTACCATGAACTCGCAACTGGTGGGCAAAACCTCCCCCTACGGTGTCGAGTTGAGTTGGATTAGTCTCAACGCGCGATCGGGGGAGGAAATCCGCGCCGCTAAGTTCCAAATCCAGAATCTCCTGCGTTTACGCCATAAAATCGTCGCTGAGGATGATTTTCGCGTCGAAACTGCTAAACAGATGATCGAAATCTTCGGTACGATTACCAAGGGTCTAACCCTACTTTTGGCTCTAATCGCCGGTATTTCCCTAATTGTCGGTGGTATCGGGGTGATGAATATTATGCTGGTTTCGGTTTCGGAAAGAACCGGGGAAATCGGACTAAGAAAAGCGATCGGAGCCAGAGAACAGGATATTCTCTTACAATTTCTGATTGAATCAACTCTCGTTTCCATCGCCGGCGGTGCGTTTGGTATTCTCTTCGGTGCAGGAGCGATCGTTCTCGTCTCCAGTTTCTCTCCCCTGGCTGCCACTGTTTCCGCCACCGCCGTCGCCCTGTCTTTGAGCGTTTCCACGGGTATTGGTCTCTTTTTTGGCGTTTTTCCCGCCTATCGTGCCTCTAAATTGGAACCGATTGTCGCCCTCAGAAGTGTATAATTTTTTAAGTTTTTTCGGGGACGTTTTTGGCAAGGATTGCTTTTATAGCTAAGTTGGGGTTTAATGTGTGGGACGGATTTTATAATCCCGATAACGACGATAATCATTGAGGATGCGATCGTGATCAAAGCATAAAGGTTGGGGGAATTCCCAGAGATGAAAAATCCCGACTTTTTTGGCATCATCGGCAGCGATCGGTTTTCCTTTTGCCGTGGCGATAAAAACGATACTAATGGTGTGTTGACGTGCATCGCGGCTAGGATCGGAATAGACGTGAAATTGCTCGATTAACTGCACCTCTAAACTGATTTCCTCGTAAGCTTCCCGAATGGCCGCCTTTTCCACCGATTCACCGTAGTCCACGAATCCCCCCGGAATTGCCCAACCAAAGGGCGGATTTTTTCTCTCAATTAGTACGATCGGACGATGGGGCGAGTCGATCAGTTCGATGATAATATCAACAGTAGGGGCAGGATTGCGATAGGTTGTCATTTTTTTCAGTTGTCAGTGAACATTTATCGGTAATCGGTGAATAATTTCATTTAAGATTCATAACCTTAAAATCGAATGCTTTCTAACCAGTCACTGATCAGGGATCACTAATAAGGAGGATCATAAAAGTTGTTAGAAAATGCCAAGAAAATTACGGTTATAGGTGGGGGAATTTGGGGGCAAACTCTCGCTAATTTGGCTAGACTTAATCACTTAGCTGTTAGGGTTTGGTCGCGTCATAGTGGGGAAGATTTAGGGGCTATTATAGCAGATACTGATGTAATTATTTCAGCAGTTTCGATTAAAGGAGTTGTTCCCACGATCGAACAATTACAGCAATTACAATTAAATTCTTCCACAATTATCGTCACCGCCACTAAAGGATTAGAGCCAATCACCACTCGTACCCCTTTTCATCTCTGGAATCAAGCTTTTCCTGCTAATCCCCTTGTGGTTCTTTCCGGTCCTAATTTAGCTAAAGAAATTAATCAAGGTTTACCCGCTGCGACGGTGGTAGCAAGTTATCAGCAAAAAGCAGCAATATTGTTACAAAAATTATTATCTGGGGAATCTTTTCGGGTTTATCTGAATAGCGATCCCTTGGGAACAGAGTTAGGTGGCACTCTTAAAAATGTCATGGCGATCGCTTCTGGGGTTTGTGATGGTTTACAGTTAGGTACTAATGCCAAATCTGCCCTATTAACTCGCGCTTTACCGGAAATAATTCGGGTGGGAACTTGTCTAGGAGGTTGTCAAGAAACTTTCTTCGGTTTATCGGGTTTAGGGGATTTATTAGCTACCTGTAATAGTCCTTTATCCCGCAATTATCAAGTGGGTTATCAATTAGCTTTAGGTTTATCTTTGCCTGAGATTTTAGGGAAGTTAGAGGGAACTGCCGAGGGAATAAATACCACAGAAGTTTTGATGAGAATTGCCCAAGAAAAAAAATTATATGTACCGATTACCTGTCAAGTTGATCGTCTTTTGCGCGGGGAGATTTCTCCCCAAGTTGCCGTTTATGAATTAATGCGTCGGGATCTAAAAGCAGAATTTGATTAAGAGACAAGAGATTTTTTAGTAAACAGTAAAAAGTAATCCGTGAGGGGTTGGGGAGTGGGGACGAAGGTTTAACGCTTTGCTTTATTGGTTATCTTAGTCATAAATAAAGTATGATACTAAATCCGTTGAGTAACGCACAGAAAATGGGTTTCTCCGAGAAACCCGTTTTCTACTCATGCAAAAGGCAATAACCAGATTTAGTATCAAATAGCCCCAGAGGGATTCTCTACAAGATAAGCACCATGGCTCACCACTACTACCCAATCATTACCCGGTTGCTTTTTTGCTCGATCAATTTTTATAACTCCCCTAATGGCTTCAATTATTATTTACTCAGACTGAGACTCAGGGAGTAACTTAGGTTGAAATAATTGGGAAGGAACAAAACGAAAACCGCTTTGATCTTCTTGACGAATTAATAATCCTTGTTCTTCCATCGATTTAAGTTGGGGCAAGAGAGCAACAAAGGTTATAGCATCAAGTTTAGCCAAAGTTTGATCAGAAATATTCTCACTAATGCCACCGGCTTGATGAGCAACGTATAATAAATGACGAAACTGAGGACTTAAATAATCAGTAAAGTCTTTTTGAAGGATTTGCCAAATTGAATAAAAAGCAGTTTCATCAATAGTTTCATATCCTGCTGAAGCAGCTTGCCGTAATACTTTTTCACAGATAGTATTCAGTTCTCGAGGAATTCCTTGAGCGTAACCCGTAATTAAATTGATGACTTCCTCTGTGAAAGGATAGGGATCATTTCGCTGTTCGTTTCTCGCACTATTAAGATAATTAATAGCAATGTGACGTAAATCATCTTGACTCATGGGTTCAAGGGGAATATCTTCAGAAAAGATACCAAGGGCTTTTAAGGTTGCTTCTTGAAACTCGGTAAAGCCTCTTCCTGTCATAATAAATCCTCGATGTTTTCCCATCCGAAATAAATCTAAACTACTTTCTAAAATTGTCTGGACAACAATGGGGTCTTTTTTGTCAAAATCATCAATAGCAATAACAATACGAGAATAAATTTCTTCGGCTCTATTTAATAAACGAATGAGTAAAGGATAGGGATCAGCATTGGCAGTGGGAGTCAGTTGATTAGCAGGGGATTCTTCCTTTTTGCCAAAGGATAAAAAGCCTAATTTAACTTGTCCTTCAGTAGTGGTTTTATTGCGTTGAATAGAATACCCTAAAAGCGTATTAGCAATGTCTTCTGATTCTTGATCACTATCCGCTAAACTATCGGCTACAGCTAATAATAAAGCACGATAAAATTCCGTGGAACTTTCCCCAGGAATACTGCTAATATAAAGCAATAACATTTTTTCATTTAATTGGTTAACTTCCTGTTGTAACTGGTTAATTAAATTAAAAATTAAGGCGGTTTTACCAATACCCCAAGCTCCCCTAACTAAGATATTACGTCCTTCATAGAGGGTCGGAATAACGACATCTAAAACTTGATCTCGTCCATAAAAAATCTTTGCTAATTTTTTGCGATCATCGGGGGGAGTTGGTCGAAAAGGATTTTCTATAAGTCCCCATTTTTTGAGAGTTGATTGATAACGGCTGAGTCTTGACATTTTTTACGCAGATTGTAGAATTTTTAGTAGATAATTAATTTCCTCTAGTCGTTCTGAATTATTTTTTTCTTGATAATATGTTTGTGCTTCTTTTAAATGACTACAAGCTTGGGAAATCTTGCCAATTTGTATTTCTAGATTGCCCAGTGCAGTTGTCACAGAAGCCACATTATCTTGATCACCTAAACGACGGAATAGACGTAAAGAATCTTTAAAATAAAGTCTTGCCTGTTCGAGCCTACCAGTGCGATGATAGAGACGGGCAAGTTCCAATAAAATTGGAGCCAAACTACTAATATCCTTTTGTTTTTGATAAAGTTGCTGACAATTTTCTAAGTGTTCAATAGCTTCTGTATAATATCCGCCCTCAAATAAAGCTTTTCCTAATTGATAGGAATAGTTAAAATATAAGGTTTTGTCTTCGGTTTTTTCAATAATTTCTCCAGCTTGTTTATAAGAGTTAATTGCTTGTTGAATGTCTGTCACTTTACCAAGAAGTTTAAATCGTTCTCTGAGAGTATTGGCTAAATTATATTGTGTCTCTGCCCAATCTCCTGGAAAGGCTTGACGGGTATAAATTTTTAAGGCTTCTTGATAACAGACAATTGCATTTTCGATATTCTCGGCTTTATTGCCTCTAATTCGTTCACTATAAGCATTGCCTAAATTATTTTGAGTAGTTGCCCAGTCAAGAGGAAAGACATCAAAAGTACGAATTTTTAAGGCTTCTTGATAACAGAAAATTGCGGTTTCTATATTCTCTACTATGTCTCCTTTGATTCTGTTTATGTAAGCAGTCCCTAGATTATTTTGTGTTACTGCCCAATCTTCAGGAAAAGCATCACGGGTATAGACTTCTAATGACAGGTTATAAGCAACAATCGCTAACTCTAGATTATCTGCCTTTTCCCCAAGAATGCGCTTACTATAAGCATTACCCAGATTATTTTGTGTTACTGCCCATTCATAAGGAAAAGCATCACGGGTATAGTCTTCTAAAGACTGGTTACAAGCAACAATAGCTAACTCTAAATTTTCTGCCCTTTCCCCTCTGATGCGCTTACTATAAGCAGCACCCAGATTATTTCGTCTCCTTGCCCATTCATAAGGAAAAGCATCACGGGTATAGACTTCTAAAGACAGGTTATAAGCAACAATAGCTAACTCTAGATTATCTGCTCTTTCCCCTCCAATACGATCACTATAAGCAGTCCCTAGATTATTTTGTATTACTGCCCAATCTTCAGGAAAAGCATCACGAGTATATACTTCTAAAGACTGGTTATAAGCAACAATAGCTAACTCTAAATTTTCTGCCCTTTCCCCTCTGATGCGCTTACTATAAGCATTCCCCAGATTATTTTGTATCCTTGCCCATTTTTCAGGAAAAGCTTGACGGGTATATACTTCTAAGAGGGTCTGATAGCCTGTAATAGCGATTTCTAGATTATTAGCCCGACTTCCCAAAGGAAAATCTGCAATCTTAATACATAAATTCTGAATCACCCCGACAATAGCCGCCACTTCTTCTGGTTTCCCTTGAGAAAACCTATATCTAGCCCATTGTTGCAACAGTTGGGCAAAGGTATCATCTAACAGATGTTGACCGCGTTGTAGGATAGGATAAACCACCGCAGGATCGCTATTACTCTCCCATTCTGCTTGTAAGACTTCTGATAAAAACTCCTTATATTCCTCTATACTTCCCGCTTGAAGGTTGAGAAACTGCCCCAATTGTTGCACCATATCGCGTAACCAAGATGATGTGATGGACGATGATTTTTTCGACAGACCGACCCTATGAATATACTAATTAAAAAAAGGTGGGTTAAGTCCCACCTTGATAACTGATTAGGATTTTTGGCTGAAATAGGCCTCTAGCGCCTCATTGATGATTTGATTCATCGGCCGTTTTTCCGTTTCCGAAGCTTCCTTGAGACGGACAAACATATCATCGGGGACGCTGACACGGTTTTGATTTTTACGCACGCGTTTGGGTTTTGATTCAGTGGTAGTAGTTTCGGTCATTTTAGGTGTGTAGGTGGCTGAAAATGCTTGTAAAGCAGGGAAATTGACTCGATGACAGAATTCTCCGAAGGTTTCGTTATTTTGTTGATCCTGTTGGAAGTAAACGAAAATCGGTTCTAAGACCTTTTCTAGATCATCGATCGCCATTTTATCCAAATAGGGGCGCGCTAGTCGAGTTTGATCGGCTGTTCCCCCTAACCAGAGTTGGTAGGAATTGGGAGCGCTACCCACAAATCCTAATTCTGCCATATAGGGACGCGCGCAGCCATTGGGACATCCTGTCATGCGGATGACAAATTGCTCTTTGCTTAATCCTAAGCGATTAAGCAGGGTGCGAATGCGTTCAATCACGCTGGGTAAAATTCTTTCTGACTCAGTAATCGCTAATCCACAGGTGGGCCAAGCGGGACAGGCCATGGCATAACGAGTTAAAGGGTCAATTTCGGCGGGATTGGTGACAATTCCGTGTTCTTTCAGGATCGCCTCGATCGCTTGCTGATCCTTGGGTTCAATTTCGTAGAGAATGATATTATGGTTAGCCGTCAAGCGCATGGGCAACTGAAAACGCTCGATAATCACTTTTAAGGCGGTTTTTAGCTGAAAACTGCCTTCATTTTTGACCCGGCCATTCTCCACAGAAAGACCAAAAAATAATTTTCCGTCTCCCTGTTCATTCCATCCCAAAAAGTCTTGATATTTCCAATCGGGGAGGGGTTGGTAGGGGGCAATTTTTTGGCCGAAATAACCCTCAACAGTGCTGCGGAATTTTTCTACTCCCCATTCTTCGAGGATATATTTCATTCTCGCATGACGACGTTCGCCGCGATCACCGTAATCCCTTTGGGTTGCCACGATCGCTTTTACCAGATCGTACACCTCTTCTTTGTCCACATAACCGATCGCATCGGCCATTCTGGGGAAAGTTTCTTCCTTATTGTGGGTTCTTCCCAGTCCACCCCCCGCAAGGATGTTAAAACCCTGTAATTCCCCGTTTGCATCGGTAATCACCACCAAACCGAGGTCATTGGTGTAGATATCGATGGAGTTGTCTCCCGGCACGGTGACACCGATCTTGAACTTACGGGGCATATAATGTTGACCGTAGATCGGTTCGATCGGATCGTTTTTGTTAATCCCATTTGTATCTTTTTGTCTCGATGCCTTGACTTCTGGGGCTTCTTCTGCACTGATAACTTTTTCGCCATCGAGCCAAATTTCGTAGTAGGCTCCAGTTTGGGGACTGAGCAAATCGGCGATATTATTGGCATATTCCCAAGCATAGCCGTATTCGGGGCGATTTTTGTAGGGGGCTGGCGGTGCGGTGACATTGCGGTTAACATCACCACAGGCCGCTAAAGTGGATCCCATACTGCGGATAATTTCCCCGAGGGTAGCTTTGAGATTTTTCTTTAAAATGCCGTGTAATTGGAAGCCTTGGCGAGTTGTCACCCGTAAAGTGCTGTTACCGTAGCGATCGGACAAACTATCGAGGGTAAGATATAGTTGCGCGGGAATAAAACCCCCCGGACTGCGGGTACGCAACATCATTTGATAGTCTTTTTCTTGACCTTTGGCTCTATTGTCGCGATTATCCTGTTGATAGGAACCGTGAAATTTGAGGATCTGCACCGCCGCATCGGTAAAATGGGTTGTATCTTCGAGGAGTTCACTGGCCAAAGGTTCTCGTAGATAATTACTGCGTTCTTTGATACCTTCGACTTTAGAAACCTTGGCGGTAGGAGAAATAGGAGTTGTAACCATCGTCTAACAGCACGATAACCTGTGGATAGGTCTTAGGAATAGGAATTTAGACAAGCTCGATCGATCCTAAGAAGTTTTACTAAGATGATCTCTAGAGTTCGTTCCAGACTCTGAGGTTAACAGTAGCGATCGAGACCTTAATTCTATCTTAGCTTCTTACCGTCCCCCGCGAACGCCATCTACCGATCGAGTTTTTATGACCAATTCTCCCAACATTAAAACGGTTATTAGTCAAGAACCCTACATTATTCTTAACAATCAGGGAGAAATTCTCCCTTCTATTAATCTGAGTCGTCCTAATTATAAATTGGGTCGGGATGGTCAACAGGTGGATTTAGTTGTTCCCCAACACTGGACGGTGGTGAGTCGAGTCCAAGCTTGTTTTCGTCGTCAGGGAGATGATTACTATATCTACGATGGAGACGGGACTAATCCTAGTTCCAATAAACTTTTTATCAACAATCGCGTCATTACTCCCAAAGAGGGCTATCTTTTACAAAATGGGGATGAGATTAATATCGGTCAAGATGTCAAAAATTGGGTCAAGATTACCTATTATCATCCTAACCAACCAGTAAAAAGCCAATCTTTAGCTTTTAAATCAGTTTCCCTAGGCAATCGCAGTGTAGTTTTAGGACGAGATAATGCTGCCACTGTGGTTTTAGACGCTCCGACAATTTCCCGACAACACGCGATTATCGATAGCGATAACCAAAATCGTTATATTCTCTACGACAAAAGCACCAATGGAGTCTTTATCGACGGAGAAAAAGTATCGGGTAGTGCCATTTTAACCAACGGTTGTACGGTGAGAATCGGCCCCTATAGTTTTCGGTTGCAGGGAGATGAATTAGTTTTATTAGATACGGGGGATAATATCCGTCTGGATGCCGAAAATATCGTCAGGATGGTGCGGGATAAAAAGAAACAACCCTTGATAATTCTCAATCATATCTCCTTACCGATCGAACCAAGTCAATTAGTGGCGATTGTTGGGGGAAGTGGTGCGGGAAAATCGACTTTATTAAAGACTTTATTGGGAATTGAACCCACCACCTCAGGGACAGTTTATCTGAATGGGGAAGAGCTGCGCCAGAATTTTAATATCTATCGCACCCAAATCGGTTATGTTCCCCAATACGATATCGTTCACAGGGATTTAACTGTGGGAGAAGTGTTATATTATGCTTCTAAATTAAGGCTACCTCCGGATCTTAATTGCCAAGAAGTGATCGAGAAAACCCTGGAGCAGGTGGAATTATTAGAAAGAAGAAATACTTTAGTCAGAGACTTAAGCGGTGGTCAGTTAAAAAGGGTGAGTATTGCGGTAGAATTATTAGCCAATCCCAAATTATTCTTTTTAGATGAACCCACCTCGGGATTAGACCCCGGTTTAGATAAAAAGATGATGGAATTGCTGGCAAAATTGGCCAAAGAAGGCAGAACAATTCTCCTAGTCACCCATGCTACTAATAATATCAATCTCTGCGATCGATTAGTTTTTCTCGGTCAAGGGGGCAATTTATGTTATTTTGGTTCTCCGGGGGAGGCCTTAAATTTTTTCTCTTTACCTCAGGGGGATTTTGCCGATATTTATATTCATCTGGAAACTAGCGAAAAAGTTGATCAAGAATGTCAACGTTTCCAACAATCCGACTACTACAAAAATAATATTGAAGCAAGAATTGGTAAAATATTTCAGCAAAATAATAGTAAACCGCAACAGGTTCAACAATCTTTTTGGCAACAACTACAGGTCTTATGTCAACGCTATAGCCAATTAATTATCCGCGATCAGGTTAGTTTAATTTTATACCTATTAACCGCCCCGATCGGAATTTTATTAATGGCTATGGTTTTAGGTGGCAAAAATCCTTTATTTTTGGGGGATAATCCCAGTTTTGATCAGGCTATCCAATCCGCACCTTTAGCCTTAAAAACTCTCTTTGTTTTTACCTGCGCGGAATTATGGGTAGGTTTTGCCTGTTCCCTACAGGAAATTGTCAAAGAATCGCCAATTTATCAGCGAGAAAGATTAGTTAATCTGGGATTATTACCCTATTTATTCTCAAAAATTCTGGTTTTAGCAGCCTTAGCTTTTCTGCAAACAATTGTAATTACCTGCGTGATATTTTGGGGATTTACTGACCCGCAACCGGAATTAATGACCTGGTTAATTGGCTGTTTTATTACCACATTTTTAACTATATTTGCGGCGATTAATCTAGGTTTATTAATTTCTGCTGGCGTTAGTAATATCACTCAAGCAAATAGTGCCTTACCTTTAATTTTAATTCCTCAGATTATCTTTGCTGGGGTATTATTTAACTTAGAAGGTCTGGGAAAATATCTATCATGGTTGATGATTAGTCGCTGGTCAATTGGTGCCTACGGGGTATTAGTAGAGGTGGAAGCTATGATTGCAGAAGCAAAAGAACAAAATAGTTTTAATTTCCCTTTACCCTTTGAGGATACCAATCAAGTTTATCAATTATCTATCAATAATTTGTTATTGAATTGGGGATTATTAATTCTTCATTCCCTTATTTATTTTCTCCTTACCTATTGGTGGCAAAAAAGAAAAGATATTTTATGATCTAAATTATGAATTATGAATGATAACTGATAACTGATAACTGACGGCTAACCCTACTTAATTTAACTTCAGATCAAGAGCGATCGGACATTCCACTTTCGTTCCCCCTAAACCGCAGTAACCGCCGGGGTTTTTAGCTAAATATTGCTGATGATAAACTTCAGCATAATAAAATTCAGGTGCGTCGATAATTTCCGTGGTAATTTGACCATGGCCCGCTTTATTGAGAGCTTCTTGATAGATCGATCGAGATTTTTCCGCTAATTGCTTTTGCTGGGGACTATAGGTATAGATACCCGATCGATACTGAGTTCCCGTATCATTACCCTGACGCATTCCTTGGGTGGGATTATGACTTTCCCAGAAAACCTTTAACAGTTGTTCGTAGGAAATCACACTGGGATCATAGACCACTAAGACCACTTCATTATGCCCAGTCATGCCTGTACACACTTCCTGATAGGTGGGATTGGGGGTGATACCAGCCGCATAACCTACGGCCGTGGTGTAAACTCCTTCTAATTGCCAAAATTTCCGCTCTGCTCCCCAAAAACAGCCTAAACCGAACATTGCACTTTCCATACCGCCAGGGAAGGGGGGCTGCAAAGGATGACCGTTAACGTAGTGGCCGCTAGGTACGGGCATTTTTTCCGATCGCCCGGGTAGTGCTTCCCTTGCTGTGGGCAAAGTTACTTTTTTTCCGAATCCGAATAACACCATAATTAAGAATTTGTCCAGAAAGTTTTACTTTACTTTACATTGTCGCTTAATTTTAGGGATTTCAGTGATCAGATTAGAGTTTTCAGTTCACTGATTACTGTTCACTGAAAAAAGCTCCGTCGCTGCCAGTTCAAATTAACCGAAGTGAGGCATAAGAGTCAAAACCCCCAAGTCTAAATCTTTACTATCGATCGATTTTGCCTCGTAGAGGGCTAACATATCGTTTAATTGGGGATTACCGCAGGAGGAACCGGTTACGCCCATGGCAATAATCAAACCACAATAACCCTCGGTATTTTTGATGCGTTTTTGCCAATTGCGGCGAGCATTACGGTGGTCGGGATCATCTTGCTCGAATTCTCCAAATAGATAGAGATCACCGTTAGCCATTTTCAGGATACCCAGATCATAACGGGTATCTTCAAGGGGATCTTCGCCGGGGTTAAAACCAATGGCCGCCAAACCGCCAGCTTGTTCGATTTTTTCGATAATTTCCTTGGCTTTAGGTCGGGAGGTCTGGATCATGACCACGGGGAAACCCTCCCCTTTTGTGGGTACGGATTGGGGTTGATAATGGATTTTCGGACGACTGCGAATTTTATCTAATAATTGCCAGGGAACCATTCCCAGACTCAGATGTGCATTATCAGGGACTAGATTTTCCTTGAGTACGGATTCTTCCTCATCATCATCCTCATCATCCTCATCGTCGTCCTCCTCCTCTAAGAGTTGCATAAATTCCGCACATAGATCGGGCATCGTGGCCACCGTCACAGCCACGGTTTCCCCTTTTGCTTGTTCGGGATCGAGGGGAATGCGAAAACGACGCTGTAATTCTCCGATCGGTTCTTCGGATAAAGCGGATTGATTGCCTTTAAAAAAGCGCAACAGAGCTATTAAAGCTAAATATACCGTGATTGCTTCTTCTTCATCCAAGTAGGGGCGAATACCTTCGTAGGGATGCACGCTGCCGAAAACTGGATGGATTTGGGAGGGGGCAGCCGAGGCTAGATCGTAGTCATCCTCATCATCTTCCTCATCATCATCGGCCAATTCGTAGCTTAAAAACCAACAATCTTGGGAAAGAAAGGCCTTTTCTAATCTTTCCATCGATTTTTCTTCTAAAGCGGCCTGCCGGAATTGTTTGAGGGATGCTAGGGAACGATAGAGAATGACTCCGTATTCCCGACCGAGCATTCCCATGACACAGGCGTAAAGATGCGGGAAATCGGGGCGATCAATCTTAATTTCCAAAATATCGTAATCGGCCAAACATGACCAGGGTTCAGCTTTCCAAATTTCGTGAGCGGTTTTCACTAAAGCGGACTGCCAAGCGGGGGGAATTGCCGGGGGACGATTATTTTGGAATTCGTCGAATCCACGAAAGAGATCATCGATCAGGGGCAAATTGGGGACATAATCGATGGTGATATCGAGATCTTGTAGTACCCCGCGCAGAAAAAACTGTGTTTCTCGATCGCGGACGATAATTTTTTTCGGTCTGGCTGGCCGGGCGGGATTTTGGGGTGTTTCGATGGCGCGGATTAAGGTTCTCACCATGGCCTCCGGTCCGGTTTCGGGGGAAACTACTTCCATAGCGCGTACACAGCCCTCGCTACCATCCACCCAGATCACGCACTCGCCACCGCTTTCTTGATTTGGTTCTAGGGTGGCCCGGGGCATTCTCTCCGATAAGGATAAAGCACGACGATCTCCTTCCCAAACACTGGGAATTTGTGGAATTTTTTTGAGGCGGCTTTGGGTGGTCCGGGGCAGAAGATTCATCGGGAAATTTAGGGGTAGCTGTGTTAGGATTTTAACCTTTTCTTTTCAAGGATTCCATAAGAATTATTCTATCGATTTAGTCGATAACTTGATAAATAAACCGGAAACCTGACCAAGTTCCCAGATCAAAGGCGTATTCATCAATGACACTGCCAGAATTATCCGTTTTTAAGCCTAAATCTAATTTTAGATCGCTCCAGAAAGCTCTGGCTATTTCTAGGGGGTTAGTCAGGGTGAGCAGTTGGCTGGCTTCTCCCTTGAGGCTTTGAGTGGCATTGAGAAGGGTCAAGGTGTTCGGGAAAGGATGGCGACTGAGGATCAGTATATTCTCTCTGATGCCCTTGGGTTGACTAATTTTCCAATGCCCTTGGCGGTCATTGGGGATGGTGGCCTTGGTTTTGGCCGCCACGACAAAGGGGGCTAATGGACTGGAATTGGTGAAATTATCGGGGTTTTCTGAACGGGAACAGTATAAAAGCGGTTGGCGATCGCTGTTGAGGACAAGGATCATTGCGTAGAGGGGTTGTTCTTCTTGATTCTCGATTTGATAGCGAATTTCCGCACCGACGGGCAGAATTAAGTCATTTTTAGCGGTATTATTCCCCCTGCTACCCAGGATTTTTTGGGTTTGTACCGTGGAGATATAGGTTTGATCGAGGCTTTCCAGGGTGACGATGACGGCTAAACCGGAGGATTCTTGATTGATCAATAAGTGCCACAATTTGCGGGCCAGCAGGCTTTCTAGTTGCGATTGCAGTCGTTTGATTCCTGATTTAATGGCTTCGTTGGCCGCCCCTAAACTACCGATAATTAGGGAGCCATTGGCAGATAATAACTGATAATTGCCAGTTTCTTCGCTACCAACTCGACTTAAGAGACAATCTACCGTTTGTTCACCAATGTTAACCACGGCGGCCACATCGGGCAAACTGGCAAAGGTACTGGTGGCATCTACCCGTTCAATCCGGGTTAAGTTACTATCCAAACCGACGATTAAACCGATTTGACTGGGAAAAACCCGCAATTTTTCCTGTAGAATCTGTCCTATTTCTAGGGAGGCGGTTGGTGATAATAACTGGGCTTTCGCTTTTAAACCCTGACGGGAGAGAATTTGTAGGCTGATTTCCTCCCCATTCGCCTCAATAAAGCTCAAACAGGAGTTAATCCCGTAATTTTCTAGGATTTCTAAGGGCAGGCCGACCAGATTGACTTCTAGGGTGCGTTCATCAATAAGATTTGTAACAATTGCCGCCCCACCCCTTGACGTTTCTAACGCTGTATGATAGGGCGGGGCAGAATTATTTTTTTGATTATTGGTCAGGATTGCCGGTTGCTGTTGTTCACTGCTGTGACTAGCGACGAGATTACGGAGATGGGGAAAAGCGATCGCAATTGTCGGACTGGGGGAAACTTGCCAGAGATACTGAGTGAGATCATAGGTGAATAAGCCAGCATTGGGGCTATTACCGCTCAATTCCAGGGCGATTTGCTCTGGTTTAGCGGCAGCGAGAATAACGCCGTTACTAGGCTTATTTTTGAGGTTAAAACGGGTTTTAATATCGGCAGCGAAAGTTAATTCGGCGGGGTTAGGATCAGTAATGGTTCTAGAATAGGAACGAATGCGGAGATTACCGAGATAGGGCTGAGGTTGGGGGAGATGACTACTATCAAAAATCAAGCTACACTTATCCGTAGCTAGACAGCGAGCCATCAGCAGGATATTTTCCTTAAGTAAAGCATTTTCTGCCCCATCCGCAGTAATAAAAACCTCTTTTCGGGCCCCAACACTGCCATAACCGCTAAAGTGAAAAATTACCACATCCCCCAACCTGGCTTGGGCGATCAGGTGTTCTAAAAAAGCCGCTTCGATCGCTTCTCGACTGGCTTGTTGTCCCGTTAAAGTTACTATATCAGCATCCTGAAAGCCAAAACGATAACGGAGAAGGTCTTTTTGTAACTCCACATCGGTAAGACAGCCGGGCAGCGGCGTAATATTCGCCCCATACTGGTCAATACCGACTAAAAGAGCCAATTTTCGGGGATTAGGGGCGGCGAGAGCAGCCAAATGACGGTTAAGGGTTCCTTGACTAATCGCCAAAGTCAGCAACCCCCAACCTGTCTGCTGGATCAATTCTCGCCTAGTTATGTTCATCGAAAATTTTGGGTGGGAAACCCCGCCGTAGAACGGCGGCTTTACGTTAGAATTAAAAAGACCGTCTCGAAAACCAAGTGGGCGGACAGCACCTTGAAAACTCGGCTTAGGGAGTTCCGTTCAGAAAAGCTTGTCCGGGTAAAAAGTCGCGCGCAACAAGTACAAGAAGCGTTTAGTCAGAACCGTACCGTGGGACACACGGAATCGGGCTTCTGAAATGGAGCGAAAGTCTGTGGACTCTGTGTAAGACAGTACATGGTTTTTTAACTGTGGTATGCGACGGTGGTGGAAGCAGAAACTTAAATCGTGAGGTTTAGGAATCGCCGCACTTTTAGGGCGGCGAGGATGTCAAGATCCTTGCATGGCGCGGATTAATTCGGCAGCCACTTCTGGACGGGAGAATTCCGGAGGTGGTAATTCTCCTTTGCGCAGCAGTTCCCGGACTTTGGTTCCCGAAAGGTGGATTCTTTCTTCCGGTAAACTGGGGCTAGTTTTGGTGGTTGCCATTCCCGAAGTGCGGGTACAGTAGAAAGCGTGTTCAAACTTCATCGGCACGATTCCCAATTCCCCCGGCTCGAACTCATCAAAGATATACTGGGCATCGTAGGTTCCGTAGTAGTCGCCGACTCCGGCATGGTCACGACCGACGATAAAATGGGTACAACCGTAGTTTTTACGGATAATAGCGTGAAAAATTGCTTCCCGGGGGCCGGCGTAACGCATAGCTGAGGGGTTGATAGCTAGAATAACGCGATCTTGGGGGAAGTATTTATCCATCATGATCTCATAGCAACGCATCCGCACATCGGCCGGCACATCATCGCTTTTGGTAGCGCCGACAAGGGGATGCAAGAATAAACCATCTACCACTTCTAGGGCGCATTTTTGAATGTATTCGTGGGCCCGGTGGATGGGATTACGGGTTTGGAAACCGACAATCGTTTTCCAAGCTTTTTCGTGGAACATTTTGCGCGATTGCAGAGGATCGATCTGATATTTGGGAAACTGAGGATGAGGATCGCGCTGAAGTAACCATATTGGACCTGCGAGGTTAATTTCTCCCTGTTCGTAGAGGACTTTTACCCCGGGATGTTTCTGGTCGTCGGTACGATAGACGTTAACTGCTTCGTGGGCCTTATTGTAACGGTATTTTTGGGTTAGTTCTAGGACTCCGACAAAGTTGCCTTCGCTGTCATCTAAACGAATCCAGTTGCCTTCTTTGAGGGGATCCGCCACTTCTTCCCTAACGGAAAGAGTCACGGGAATTGCCCAGGGTAAACCATTGATTAGACGCATATCATCGACGACTTTTTCGTAGTCGTCCTGTTCCATAAAGCCTTTGAGGGGACTGAAACCACCAATAGCAATCATAACTAAATCCGAGAGCGCTCGTTCATCTAAGGAAACTCGCGGTAGTTTTTCAGCTAGGGCCAGAAATTCGGCTTTTTCGGCAGCGGTAGCAATACGATTAATTAATTGCCCACCGTGGGGCGCGATTCCTTCGGTCAGTACAGTCATAAAAATTTCTTTACATTGTCACGGTTTATCCTATCAGAAGTTGGCTAACCCTTAATCAAGGGGTTGGGACTAGCGATGATTTTCCAGTCGGAACAGTTTACAATAAGATTTGTAAAGAATTATCAATAATTATGAGCGAAAAAGTTGTCCTGATTGTCGGTGCTACGGGGGGTATCGGTGCCACTTTAGCGCGTAAACTAGCTGTTAATGGTCATAAACTCGTATTAGTGGCCAGAAATGCCGATAATTTATCTAATTTAGCCAGTGAGTTGCCTTGTCCCTCTTTAATTGTGCCGACGGATATCACCAATCCGACTCAGGTAGAAACTTTGATGGAAAAAATTGTCTCCCATTACGGCCGGTTGGATGTGTTGGTTAATGCGGCCGGAGCCGGTGTGATGAAACAATACAATAAAATCACGCCGGAAGATTTAGATAAAATGCTCGACCTCAATCTGAAGGGGAGTTTTTATACCTGTCAGGCTGCGGCTAATGTGATGAAGGAAAATAAGGCCGGTCATATCTGTAATGTGGTGGGAATTTTAGGTAAGCATTCTATGGCTATGGCTGCCGCTTATTGTGCTTCTAAATACGGGGTGGTCGGTTTTAGTAAATGTTTGGCCGATGAGTTAAAACGCTATGGTATTAAAATGACTTTATTCTATTTTGGTGGTGTCGATACTCCTTTTTGGGATCAGGTGAGCTTAAAAGTTGATCGCAATAAAATGTTAACCGCTCAAACCGCCGCCGATGCTATCTATTTTGCCATGAATGCTGAACCCCAAGCCGTTCCCATGGAAATTAATATTCAACCCGATAGTCATCTCTTTTTTTAGTCATCAGGAGTCAGGAGTTGAGAGTTGGGGTTTTAGGGAGTTGGGGTTTTGGGGTATTAGTTGAAATTACCCTATCTCCTCACTCCCCCATTTCCCCATTTCCCCACTCCCCACTTACTAACACTCAACCACTTTTTTGACTTTATCTATGTTTGTTGATCATATTCATTTTTATGTAGAATCGGCCAAAAAATGGCGAGATTGGTTTGTGCGGGTGATGGATTTTCATGCGATCGCAAGTTCAGTTAATCTCCACACGCACACGGAAATAGTCGGCAATGGCATCCAAAAAGATAAAACTAAACAGATTATTTTTATCTTATCTTCTCCCTTAAATTCCCTTAGTCCCGTGGCGGAATTTTTAAGTAAATATCCTGAAGGGGTGGCGGATGTAGCTTTTCAAGTGGAGGATTTAGACAGTTTAGCTAGGAGAATTAAACAGGACATTTTTATTCAGGAAACTGTTTTGGCTAGGGGTAGGATAAAAAGCTGTCAAATCTCTAGCATTGCTAATCTCAAACATACATTAATTGAAAGGCAGGGAATCACGCCAATTTTAGCCGATCCTAATCTGATTGAGTATGATAGTAGGGAACAAGATAATCAGGATATTCTGGCAATTGATCATTTAGTTTTAAATGTTTTTCAGGGGAATTTAGAGTTAACAGCCAATTGGTATGAGGAAAATCTAGGCTTTAAAAAAAGGCAAACTTTTACTATTAAAACGGAGCGTTCTGGTCTTTATTCCCAGGTACTTGTTCACCCCGAAACCGAATTAAAATTACCAATTAATGAACCAGATAGTAACAGTTCTCAAATTCAAGAATTTTTAGATATTAATCAAAAATCTGGCATTCAACACATTGCTTTAAAAACAGAAAATATTTTAAGATTAACTCAAAAATTAAAAGAAAGGAAAGTAGAATTTCTATCAGTTCCCAACAGTTATTATCAGCAAATTAGCTATCAAAAAAAAGATTTTAATATTGCTGATTGGGAATGGTTAGAAATTAAAAAACAGGAAATTCTCATCGATTTTGAACAAAATAGTCATTCCCTCAGGGAAAAGCCAACTTTACTGCAAATTTTCACTAAACCAATTTTTTCCCAGCCGACTTTCTTTTTTGAATTAATCGAGCGACGTCATGCCGCTAGAGGTTTTGGAGAAGGCAACTTCCGGGCGCTATTTGAAGCGATCGAACGGGAACAAATACAGCGAGGAACTTTAGATTAGAGTCAGAAAAGCGATAATTTTTCCCATGAGACTATGAACGATAACGTAATTCAATCACATCTTTTTTGATCGTGACATCATAGGAACCAAAAAAGGTTTGTCCCAAGAGTCCTAATCCTTCCATTTGGGGAGAAATACCAACAATCTGATTAGATAAAACCACCTGGCCCACTTTAACAGAATTAATACGACCAAGATACACAGTAACGACACCGCCGGCGGTATGAGCGAGTACTTCCTTTTCCCGTTTGACTTTCATCGCCTTCGCCATGGCATCGGTGAGGACGATACCACTAGCACCTGTATCAAAAAGCATTTCATAATAGTGACGGTGATTAAAAACTACCATCACCGTGGGAATGCCGTTAACCCGGCGTTGAATCGGTAGCTGATAAACTTGCGGGGAATTTTTCCTATTTCTGGATGAACTGCCACAGAGACGGCTAAGATCTATGTGTTGTCCATCTGCTCTTTGGAGAAAACATTCCGATTGAGCGAGAGTCGTAGGGGTGAAGGGAAATAACAGCAGAGTGCTAGCTAATGCGATCGTAGAAATAGACCTATTCATGGGTTTAACATCGAGAAGACCGACTCGGAAAAGAACGCTTCTAGCCCTATAATTGCCCAAAAATACGGGAAAATAACAGGAGTTTAACCCGGAGGCCAAGCCATTGGGCGATCGCCTAAGAGATGGACATGAAGATGATCGACGGTTTGACCCCCATGTTCCCCATTATTGATCACCACTCGATAACCTTGACTTAATTTAGCTTCGGCGGCCACCTTTTTAACAGTTAGTAACAAATGTCCCAATAAATCTCGATCGCTTTCGCTGGCTTCCTCTAGTTTCGGAATCGGTTTTTTGGGGATAATGAGGATATGGGTGGGTGCTTGGGGATTAACATCTCGAAAAGCGAGAACCAGATCATCTTCATAGACGATCGAGGCAGGAATTTCTTTCCGGATAATTTTGCTAAAAATAGTCTCGCTCATAGACAAATTGCTTTTTTTTTCAACTATACCATTAAGCTCTCAGCTTTTCTGGCTAGTTTATACCGAGAAATAGGCTGATTTTCAGGGTAAATTCCCAGATAAAATCATTTTTATGCGGAAAACTAGCCTAACATCCTGTTTCATTTTCCTAAGAACTCACTTTATTTTTACTTGAGCCAAAATGTTAGCAAGGGTTTGGAGTGCGGCAATTATCGGCATCGATGCCATTAAAATCGGGGTAGAGGTGGATGTATCGGGGGGATTACCCGGAATTGCCGTGGTGGGTTTACCCGATACCGCCGTGCAGGAGTCGAAAGAAAGGGTAAAAGCTTCCCTAAAAAATGCCGGATTTGCCTTTCCCATCCGCAAAATTGTCATCAATTTAAGTCCTGCCGATATCCGCAAAGAGGGTCCAATTTATGATTTACCGATTAGTATCGGCATTTTAGGAGCCTCCGAACAGGTAGAAGCCGATTTACTGGGGGATTTTCTCTTTTTAGGCGAATTATCCCTCGATGGTAGTTTGCGTCCCGTGGCGGGGGTTTTACCCATTGCTGCTGCCGCCGAAAAAATGGGGATCAAGGGTTTAGTGGTTCCCGCCGATAATGCCAAAGAAGCGGCCGTGGTCAAAGGCGTACAAGTGTATGGGTTTCGTCATCTATCGGAAGTGGTAAATTTCTTAAATGAACCCGATCGCTATTCACCGATGACTTTTAACGCTGCCGAGGAATTCGGGCGATCGCAGGTAAATCTCCCCGATCTCAAGGATGTCAAAGGTCAAGCCATTGGTCGTCGGGCCCTGGAAATTGCCGCAGCTGGGGGTCATAACCTAATTTTTGTCGGGCCGCCGGGCAGCGGTAAAACCATGTTAGCGCGACGTTTACCCGGTATTCTGCCCCAGCTTACCTTTGCCGAATCCCTAGAAGTCTCCCAGATTCATTCCGTCGCCGGATTACTGAAGGATCGAGGTTCCCTGGTGCGCGAGCGTCCTTTTCGCAGTCCCCATCACTCTGCTTCCGGAGCGGCACTGGTGGGAGGTGGCACTTATCCCCGACCGGGGGAAATCTCCCTTTCCCACCGTGGTATCTTATTTTTGGACGAATTAACGGAATTTAAGCGCAGTGTCTTGGAATATCTCCGGCAACCCCTAGAGGATGGTTATGTGAGCATTTCTCGCACTCGTCTTTCTGTCGCTTTTCCGGCCCGTTTTACCTTGGTGGCCAGTACCAATCCCTGTCCCTGTGGTTATTACGGCGATTCGGTGCAACCCTGCAGCTGTTCACCGCGACAACGGGAACAATATTGGGCGAAATTATCGGGGCCGCTTTTAGACCGTATTGACCTACAAGTGACGGTAAATCGCCTGAAACCGGAAGAAATGACCCAAGAGAGTCGGGGAGAAGCTTCTGAGCAGGTGCGGCAACGGGTAGAAAGGGCCAGACAAAAGGCCAGCGATCGCTTTCAAGATACTGGGATTCGCTCTAATGCGGAGATGAATTCCGAGCATTTGCGGCGTTTTTGCGCTCTTGATCAGAGCAGTCGCCATATTTTAGAAGGGGCAATCCGAAAATTGGGTTTATCGGCCCGAGCAATGGATCGCATTCTCAAAGTTGCCCGCACCATTGCCGATTTAGGAGATAGTGAAATGCTGAAAAGTTCCCACGTTGCCGAAGCAATTCAGTATCGCACTCTCGATCGTTTAAGTTAGGGTTTGCGGCAAAAAGTTTGTTGCTGGGGTTAGGAGTCGGTCGTCAGGATTCAGGATTCAGGAGGCAGTATTCAGGAGGCGGTCGGCGGTCGGCAGGAGTTGAGAGTTGGGGTTTTAGGGAGTTGGGGTTTTAGGGTTTTGGGGTATTAGTTGAAATTCTCCTATCTCCCCACTCCCCCACTCCCCCACTCCCCCATTTCCCCACTTCCCCATTTCCCCACTTCCCCATCTCCCTACACCCTACACCCCACACCCCACACCCTCTTTCAAGTCAGGAGTCAGGAATCGGGCGATTCTAAGCGTTTTTGCCATTCTCGATCGATTTTATCCGAGCGCTCGATCTCTTGTTCGAGATAGTCTTGATCCGTAGAATAACTAATATCAGCATCTGTAATCACTTTTTGGTCAGCGAATTGACGAGAGTAGGCCAGTTTTTGCTCTAATTCAGGATTATTTTGGGCTAATAGATCTGCTCTTTTTTCTCGCTGTTGATTGCGTTGATTAACTCGCTCATTTCTCCACTGTAAAAAGAAATAACGACCGAGGGGAATCCCCAAAAAAGCAGCGGCATAACTGAGGAGAAAACCGTAGATCCCTGTGACTATCGACCCCAGAGAACCGCTCAAATCGACACTATCACTGTTGAGCAAATATCCTAAAACTAAAGCGAGGATAAAGTTAACCGCCCCTAAACCTAAAGCTAAGATAATTTGACCGCTATCTGCTTCGCTAAACTTCCAGCGTTTTTCCTTTAGATAGGGTGACAATGCTTGTACTTTTCTCTCTTTGGTTGTCACCTGTAGATCGGGAAAATAATAGATAATATCGCCTCGATCGGACACTTGCGGCAACCCATTAAAGCGGGTTAAAACTGGGAGTATATAATCTTCTGTCTCCTCCTGACTGGGGGTAATACTATCGAGATAGGGGGCAATTTGTGGAGCGATAATCGAGCCACGATTATTTTGAATTACTTTACCGATAATTTGCCAGCGTTTCTCCTCTAAATTGAAATTAGGATCGCCATCGCCAAAAAGAAAAGAAAAAACTGCCTCGAGAAAATTCATCTTACCAGGGGGTTTGTCTGCCTTAACTTCCCGATCTCTTCTTTCGTAGTAGTTATTACCAAAATCGGGATAAAAAATCCAGAAAAAGTCCGTGGGAAAGAAGTTAATATTAATGTTGTTATTTCCAGAATTGTTATCCGAGTCACTATCTTTAAACATTGAAGCTATCAGGATCGCCAGAATAGCAAACAAGAGGATTAAAATCGAAATAATTAAAACAATGCCAAAGGAAATGCGAATAACATAAAAAACTACTTGCCAGATTTTACTTGCGAAAGCTTTTAACTGCAATTGCCAATATTTATTCAAAAGAATCGAGCGAAAATTTTCGGGAAAAAGATAGATAATTTCCCCCGTATCTGCTACCTGTAAATGTCCCCCCGCTTCCGCCGCTAAAGCTAATAATCCCTGTTGTGCGGCGTTAATCTCTAAACCCGATTTTGCCGCCACATCACCCACTGTAACCCGATAGCCTAATTTTTCGATCGATTGTAATAGAGACTCTTGGGGATTCATAGAAAATACTGTTCCTGTCGATTATCCTATTTTCTAGTTTAGTTTTGATTTTGTCTTTTTGGCAGCAGATATCTTGATTGACAGGTGCGGCATTTTGGACTCGATCGAGAAAATATCGTTATAATTGTTCCAATAGTCGCAAAAAGCAGGGCTAAACTGTATAAATAGTTACTTTATAAGCAATTATCAGAGGTGAGCATGAATGCGTCGGAACAGGCAAAAGGATTAGAATTAACGGCGAAGATCGCCACACTCGTCAACCTGTTTAAACAACAATTCCCCGATGCAAAGGCAGATCTGAAACCTTGGCGCAACGATCCCCACACAAGGGAGTTAACGGATCCTGACTCGATCGATATCGCTTTCCATTTTCCCGGTTGGAGTCCCAGAATTCAAGGGCGCAGTATTCTGGTACAAATTCGTTTTCATCTCGATAGCGAGGATCAGCATCAGCGTTTGATTGGCTTAGAAATGCAGGCTTTTAACCATCAAGGAACCGCTTGGCGACTATCTACGGTGGAAAATTGGCAATTAGTCGGCAATTATCAACCCTCTCCTAAGGTGGCTGATAAGTTAAAATATTTCAGCCGGCAGGTGTTTGAAGTTTTTAAAAATGAGCATCGATAGCTGATACTAAATCCGTTGAGTATAGGCTACATATCAGGGGAGGCAAAAGGCAAGAGGCAAAAGGCAAAAGAGGGAATAAATAATCAGTTTGTAATAGCCAGATTTAGGCTGATTTATCAATAATTTGATCTACAATTTTTCTAAGGCTTTTCTCTCTTTTTCAGTCACTTCTCGCCATTGACCGGGTTGTAATCCTGTTAAGCATAATTTATTGTTTTTGTCAATAGTAATGGCTGTTCTAATTAATCTTAAAGTGGGATAACCAACGGCAGCCGTCATCCTTCTTACCTGACGATTTCTTCCCTCAGTTAAGGTAATTTCTAACCAAGCGGTGGGAACAGATTTTCGATAACGAATCGGTGGCTCTCTGGGGGGTAAATCTGGTTCAAAATCTAGTAAATTAACTATTGCTGGTCGAGTGCGATAATCCTGAATAGGAAGACCTTGACGCAATTTTTCTAAAGCGTTTAGGTCTGGAATTCTTTCGACTTGTACCCAATAGGTGCGCGGATGAGCAAATTGACGATGACCCAAACGATGCTGTAATTGACCGTTATCTGTGAGTAATAATAATCCCTCACTGTCCCTATCTAAACGACCGACAGAATAGATATTTGGGATGGGAATATAATCTTTTAAAGTCGAGCGACCATTTTCATCAGTAAACTGACATAATACATCGTAGGGTTTATAAAAAAGGATATATTTATTCAAGAGAAAAAGGAGTCAGGATATAGGAGTCAGGAGATAAGTAGTCGTGTAAAATAAATTTCCTAGTGAAGATAGGCAAAAGGCAAGAGGCAAAAGGCAAGAGGTAGTTAGATATGTTTGATTAATTTTGCCTGGGTACTTAACTGATCACTGATTACTGATTACTGATTACTGATAACTGATAACTGATTTAATCCCGTTGATGGGAGAATTGATAAGCACCGACAATCGAGAGAAGAATAGCGACGATTAATAAAATAGGGATAGCGAACCAAGGAAATTGATTGATATCGTAGGCTGCGGCTCTTAATCCTAGACTAGCATAGGTGAGGGGCAAGGAATAAACAATAATTTTTAATGGCCAGGGTAAGGTTTGGGGATCGAAAAAAGTTGCTCCTAAAAAAGACATCGGCACGATTAAAAAGTTATTATACAGACTGACACTTTCGAGGGATGTAACTCGCAATCCGACAATTGCCCCTAAACCGGCAAAGACGGCACAATTTAAGATTAAAACTAATAAAAAGAGGGGATTGAGAAAACTGGCAAATTTTCCTGTAAATAAGATAGCAACGAGAATCACTGATGCAGAAGTCATTACACCGCGCAAAATTCCCGCGAAAACTTTGCCTAAAAATAATGAGAGGGGATGGACGGGAAGTAATAATAATTCCTCGAAGGTTTTACTAAATAAGCGATCGCCACAGATGGAAAAGGTGGTTCCCCCGAAACTGATCGCCATTGAGGACAGGGCCACCATTCCGGGTAAAATAAATTCTAGATAGGAATCGCCGATCGAGGGTTTCATCGAGCGATCGAGGGCGCTTCCCAACCCCAACCCGAAACCGATAATATAGATTAGGGGAGAAACTAAACCTGTGGCGGCGATCTGAAGGACTCTCGCGCGTAAATCTAGCCATTCTCCCCAAAATACGGTTAAAGTGTCTGTTAATATCGTCTGAGCTTGAGCTAGTTTCACTGGTATTTTGGTTAATTAGTAAATATACTTTTAATAATAATTAATATTTGTCCCCTTTTTCAAGAGTGGCTCATCCCAGTTTAGTAAAATGTAGGGTGCGTTAGACGGCGACAATCTCTGCTTAAACTTGAATCTAACAATCCGTCGTAACGCACCACACCTATCATTAATTTAATTTGGTGCGTTACTATCGAAGGGCGCACCCTACTACTACTGAACGGTTACGATTGATTTTGGTGAAGATGATCTTAACACATGAAAAAATATTGAGTAAGATGCTTAATGCTTAGGGAGCATCTCACCTTTGTAACCCCTAAATCAGGTTTTATGTCAAGCTATTTTAAAAGCCTTGCCAGAAACCAGTTTTAGGGACAAGTATAATTACTCACTTGCATAAATGAGATGCTCCCGATGCTTAGATGCTTAGGAAATTTTGGTAACTAAATTATGCCACCTGAAATCACACCGTCCCCTGATCCGAACAACGAGCCAATACTTGGTTCAATGGAGCCTATCTCTGTAGAACCTGTCTCTAACGAAGGACAAATCGTATTAGCATCCGAAGAAGAAAAGAAAAAGTTGGTGACTCAAGTTAACACTTTTAGAACAGGTACGATTATCAACAGGAAAAATATTAATCAAGGCTGGAAAGTAGGCCTAACGGTATCTGGCTTGACTTTAACTGCAATAACTAGCATTTTAGGGGTCGTCAACATTGGTGACTCTTTTTGGAAAAACATTATGGCTATAGGTATAGGGGTTACTGGTGCTGGCGCGGTAGCGACTCAATCAGCGGGGAAAGAGGTTGGAGTAAAACGTAAAGCTGGACTTTACTTTGTTGTTGATGCTGAGTTAGTTATCCTAGAAGATAAAATTCCAAGGGTTAAATATCAAGAAGAATTGGAGGTTCTTAGAGCAAAATATTACGAGCAAGTAAGAGAAGCTGCTAAGATTGAAGCAACAGAAGAGTAGTGTCTTCAGGCAGAACTCAGTTTGCTCATAATCGTTCAGGAGATGGGTTGTCAAGCAGAGTAAAATGTAGGGTGCGTTAGACGGCGACAATCTCTGCTTAAACTTGAATGGGTGCGGCTCTTTTAAAAAGATGGTATCCTGATCAAAAATCAACGAAGCACGAGAGTTTAGGAGAGCAAGAACAGAAAGGTCAGAGGTAAGCAGAGAAGAAGGCGGATGTTTCACAGAAGCACGAGAGTTATGGGACTTGCGCTTTGATAATGTAGCTTTTGGGCGAACGCAGTTCGCCCCTACATTGTGGACAAAATCCGTTACTGTAGGGGCGCAAGGAACCTGCGCCCTGCGATCGATCAGGTTTGCTGATCACTCTAAGTAGGGCTTGCTGAATAAATCTAAAAACTTTGTTGGATAAGACTTTTAGACTTTTTTTCCCTCAAAAAGTGCCAGCCGTTGCGGGGATCGGGGGGAAAATTCCAGGACTTTTTCCCTGAAAATTAGGTAACTGACTACCTCAAAATCGGTAAAACCCCACACCCCACACCCCACACCCCACACCCTGCCCCTAGGAAAAGCTTTTTCAGCAAACCCTAAGTAGGGGGAGAGCCTTCGAGAGCCTCCGCAGCTAAGGGACTTGCGCTTTGATCATGTGCCATCTGGCTGGTCTGATTCTTCTACAGAGCGATTTTCTGGCTGGGATATTATTCCCACGCAAGTCCCTTAGCCTGATTATTGGCACTTTCATTGACAGCAAGAGCATCAACGGCATCATCGGGCTTTGTAAGCTAAAACGCATTTAACCCGCTTATTCTTAGATTAGCCGAACCTCCCCCAAGCCCTTTACTGTTGCCTTTTGCCTTTTGCCTTTTGGCTCTTGCCTCGTCTCAACAAGCAATTTAAATTACGAACAGCTTATCAAGATGGTGTTCCGTTGCTCACCACTGTGATTAAAGCTTGTTGTTCTACTACTTCAAGACACACAGCGATGCTTGTTTGACTTGCCATACGTCTTTCTAAAAGAGCCGCACCCAATTAATTTTTGAGGGTTCAAAAACGGCAAAAATAAGGATTAAATTGCCTGAAAGTGCCAGCCATTGGAGTGAACGGGGGGAATAAAACCCCACACCCCACACCCCACACCCCACCAACAAGCTTTTTGCCGCAAACCCCAGATAAAAATTACTTTTCTACCTTAACCCGTTGACTAACGACAACAATCCCATCGCCTTGGATTAAAATCGCCGATAACCAGCGATTTTCCGGTGTTGCTGGGGCCGTTACCCGCTTAAATAAACCGCCGGACTGTAATAATTCCAATTCTAGAGGCTTTGTATTAATATAGCGCTCAATATCTACTTTCTCATCGATCGCCGCTCCGGCCAATAAATCATCCCCTAAAGGTTCGCGAACAATCACATCAAAATCAAATTCTTGACCCACTTTCACCCTTTCCGGAATTCTCACTTGAATACTGGGGGGATTTTTGCCAGTGCTTAACTCGACTCTTTCGCTTAAAATCTCCTGATAAACCAGTTTATTCCCTTGAAATTGTTGACGAGAACGAATCGTAGCATTCATTCCCACCACTCGTCCCTGCACCTTTCCTGTCCCAGTAATTTTAGTAATTGTATTGGCCGTTAACTTGTCCCCGGAACGACTCCAAGATTCGAGGGTTGTGGTGTATTCTAGATTGTTATAACGTTCCCAAAAATGAGTTAAAGCCTTTTTAGTTTTTTCGTAGGTCAAGCCATCGGAGTTGGTAAATTTCGGACTATAAAACTCCATTAATTGCTTGAGATCTCGCTCATTAGCGGCCGTTTCAATTTTGGAGATAAGGGTTTTTAAATTAGCCGGGGCAGTTTCCGGCTTTTCGGCCCGCAGACTGGTGGCAAGGGTGAAAGTTAACCCCAAACCTAACAGCAACGACAGGGAAAAATTGAGGGATTGACGAAAAAATTTATCGGGAATCGTGTTCAAGTTACGCATTAGTGATAGTTTGTGTAAGGATTGATCAATAACTATGGTAGATTATTTCATTCTAGGGCTGAATTTACCCTCTCTCGAATTATGGCACGCACTCCAACCCGTCTATTGATTGCCGCTAGTGGTACTGGTGGTCATTTATTTCCCGCCTTGGCCGTCGCCAAGCGCTTGCCAGATTATGAGATTGAATGGTTAGGAGTTCCAGACCGTCTGGAACAGTCCTTAGTTCCAAAAACCTATCCCCTGCACACTATTCCCATTGAGGGGTTTCAAACCCGTTTGGGGTTAAAAACTCTCAAGATTCTGCTGCGTCAACTGTGGGCCATTTGGCAAGTGCGTAGTTTAATCAAAAAACGTCAGATAGCGGCAGTTTTTACCACCGGGGGTTATATCGCAGGCCCGACCATTTTAGCGGCTCGTTTAGCCAATATTCCCGTCATCCTACACGAATCTAACTACATACCGGGCAAAGTCACGAAAGTTCTCGGTCGCTGGTGCGATACGGTTGCCCTCGGTTTTCAGGGAACCGCCAGCTATTTACCCGGCACTCGCAGCACTTGGGTTAGTACACCAGTACGGGAGCAGTTTCTCATTCCCCAGTCCCTAGATTTACCGATTCCAGAGGATGCTTTTTTAATTGTCGTTGCCGGTGGTTCTCAAGGGGCCGTGGCTCTTAATCAGCTTGTCCGGCAAAGCGCTCCCCAATGGTTAGAAAAAGGTATTTATATCGTGCATCTCACGGGAGAAAACGACCCCGAAGCGGATAGTTTGCGCCATTCTAACTATTTTTCCCGGCCTTTTTACGACAATATGGCGGGATTATGGCAAAGAGCTAATCTGGCTATCAGTCGCTCCGGTGCCGGCACTTTAACAGAATTAGCGATCACTTGTACGCCTTCGATTTTAATTCCCTATCCTTTTGCTGCCGAAGACCATCAGTTTTATAATGCCAAAGTTTTCGCTGAAGCTCAAGCCGCTTATCTTTATCGTCAAAATGAGTTAACTGCTCAGTTTTTAGGCGAATTAGTCCTCGATTTATGGTCTAATCCCGAAAAATTGGCCGCCATGGCTCAACAAGCTTCCCATCTAGCTATTAGTGACAGTGCCGATTTATTAGCCGATTTGTTGAGAAGAAAGAGTCAAAAAGATAGTTTTTGAAACAAATCGGCCACGGGAAAAGTGAACCCCGGAACCACATCTTCCCCCTCCAAAAAATCTCCTGATGTTAATAATCCCTGCGGTTCGTACCCGCAACGATAAACTAAAACATAGTGTTGACCTGGACTGATAACCCAGAGCAAACGAGTCCCATTGGCAAAATATTCGGCAATTTTGTCCTCGATTTCTGCCACTGTATTCCCTGGAGAGAGAATTTCTACCACTAAATCTGGCCCACCTTCTAAAAAACCCGTCGGCAATTCTTCCAATCCTTGCAGACGTTCCTTGGCAAAAAAAGCTATATCGGGAGAACGTTTATTGCCATTTTTCATAGTAAAAGCAGTGCTGGAGTCCAATAATACCCCTAGTTTTCGAGATGTTACTAAAGCGAATAAAGCAGCACTTAAAATAATGGCAATATAACCGTGTAAAGCCCCAGAATTCCCCATATTAGTTAACTCTCCCTTGACCAATTCGTAACGATTACCATCGTCAGGTAACGCCATAAACTCTGCATCAGTCCATACTTTTGTCTCTGGAGTTTTAATCACAGTAGTTTCTCGAATAGACATAATTTATCCTCGGTAAATATTCACAAGTAAAACCCTTAAAGAATTTCCTGTAACATCCGATTGGCCTGGGAAGCGTAACCACCACCAAATAAATTAAAGTGATTGAGAATGTGGTAGAGATTGTAAAGAGTTTTGCGCTTTTGATAACCGGCATCGAGGGGGAAAACATCGTTATAACCCCGATAAAAAGCCGCCGGAAAACCGCCAAAAAGTTCCGTCATGGCTAAATCCACCTCCCGGTCTCCCCAATAGGTGGCCGGGTCTAAAATTACCGGTTCCCCATCGACGGTAATTGCCGCGTTTCCCGACCACAAATCACCGTGGACGAGGGAGGGATGGGGTTGATGCTGACTCAAAATCTCGCTAATAGCGGGAATAACTTGATCCTCGTCGGGAAAATTGCCGCCGCGCTCCTTCGCAAGTCTTAATTGATAGCCAATACGCTGATGAGCGAAAAAATCCGCCCAATTGTTACTAATGGTATTAATCTGGGGAGTAGAACCAATGGTATTATTACACTGCCAACCAAAGCGATCGGATAGGGAAACTTGATGTAAACGAGCTAAATTTCGCCCCATTTTTTCCCAGCTTTGACTATTGCCACCGCCGAATTCTAGCCACTCTAGAACTAAATAACTAGATTTATCGGCAATTCCCCAACAAATTGGCTCCGGGACCCTGATAGTCTTGGTAGCGTGAATTTGCTTTAATCCTAAAGCTTCGGCGGCAAACATGGCCTCTTGGTTCGCTTGGTTAATCTTAACGAAATAAATTAAACCATTGCCACTAACGGCATAACCCTGATTGATACAGCCACCACTAACGGGACGACTTTTCTCGATTTCAAAAGGTTTTTCCGTGGTTTGGGTAATATGTCGAGCAATTTGAGTCCACATAGGTTATCAGTTATCAGTTATCAGTTATCAGTTATCAGATGTAAGTTTTAAGTTAATTAGTTATTTAGTTATCAGATGTAAGTTAATTAGTTATTTAGTTATTTATTTATAGCGTTTCCTAAGCTAGTGAGGTACACATATTTTTCTTCCCTTTTGACTTTTACCTCTTGCCTTTTGCCTAAAACCCATAACTTTTGTACCTCAGCAGACTGAAAAACGCTATATCTTCATCTTTATCCCTGATTACTGTTCACTGATTACTGATTACTGTTCACTGATTACTGAATTGGTCTTACCACCACCACACCGTAAGCGTTGGGATTTAAATACTCTTGACAGGCATTTTGAATATCCTCTAAAGTGAGGGCTTCAATGTGTTGGGGATAACAAAAAGCCGGTTGTAAATCACCGATCTGAGTATGATAATAACCGTAAAGGTTGGCCCGATCGCTCGGTCTTTCATTGCTAAAAATAAACCGATTGGCCACTTGGGTTTTAACGCGTTCCAGTTCAGAAACTGTCACAGCTTCCTGTTGAATTTGTCCAATTTGTGCTATAAATTCCCTCTCCACCTGCTCGATATTTTCCGAGGCTAATTGGGCCGAAATGGAAAACACCCCTTGCACTGCTTGGGACATATTACTGGCAGTTATTTGGGAAACTAGCCCCTTTTCTTGGCGCAGAGATTGAAATAATCGCGATACCTTGCCCTGACCGAGAATAGCCGCTAAAACATCGAGAGGATAGGTTTTTTCTAAGTCTCTCAACCCCGGCACTTTCCAAAATAGGATTAAGCGGGCCTGCTGCAAATTTTCATCCTCGTATTCTTGACGGATAATCTCGTTAAAGGGAGCTTCGGGCTGTAGATTGGCGATAGGATGGGAAATAGGATCAGAATTGCCCTTACTGCCTAAAGTATCTAAAGAATCGCTCACAATAGCCATTAAATCATCTACAGGCAAATTACCCACCACCGCCACCGTCATCCATTCGGGACGATACCAAGTCCGATGAAAATCTCGCATTTGTTGAGGAGTAAGATTTTCAATCACTGCCATCGGACCCAACACCGGACGACGATAGGGTAAAACCTGAAAACAAGTCTCCATGGTGCGATAAAAAGTGCGACGACGGGGATTATCCTGAGAACGACGAATTTCTTCTAAAATAACCTGTCTTTCCCGCTCAAAAGCTTCATCGGGGATTAAAGCGTCTAAAACCACTTCTAGCTGCAGCGGGGCCAGATGGGCGAAGTCCCGCGGGGCAGTGGTAATGTAATAATGGGTGTATTCTTGGCTAGTAGCGGCATTAGTCACCGCTCCCCTCGATTCGATCGCCCGTTCAAATTCACCACTGTCTAAGTTACGGGTTCCCTTAAAAACCATGTGTTCGAGAAAGTGAGCCATCCCATTGATCTGATCCGATTCTAAGGCCGAGCCGACCTGCAGCCAAACATTGAGATTAACCGCTTCTACCGGTTGACTTTCGGCAATAATCGTTAAACCATTGGCAAGACGGTGCAGAATCGGAGTGTTAAGCGTGGCAGGTTTCCCTAGGATAGCCGTCATTCTTTATTAGTCCTCGGTAATCACTCTGGCAAAAATTGTCACTTTTCTCTATTGTAGTCCCAGATTTTCACAGAGCCAACAAGATCAGGTGTTGGGTGTTAGGATTCAGGAGGCAATAGGCAATAGGCAATAGGCCGCTTTATCCTCCCCACACCCCACACCCCACCTCCCCACCTCCCCACTTCCCCACTTCCCCACTTCCCCACTTGCCTCTGAGAAAAAAAAATGCTACGATAAAACTAAATCGGGCTTCTACGTTGGTGACTGCCTTTCAAGTTTTTTGATCTATGCTTGATTGTGATAAGGGAGCGAATAACCAATCCGTGTGGTAGTAAACCGAGCTTGTACTCGGAAACAGAAACGCGGAATATAAGTTCCCACCTGGTTAACCCAGGTCATAAACTTAGGTAAAACGGCGTAGCGGTCTTTTCAAGTTTTTCGAGCATATCAGAGTCCCTGTACTTTTTTGGTTTTGCCTTCCGCGCTGGCCAAAAAAGCGCTGATTTATATTTTTTCTAGGTTAAAGACTGCTATTTTCGGTAACGCTTGTCACCGCTAAATTGTGACAATCCGGACTACACTAGGGAAAAATTTATGAATTATTGTTAAGCAATGACAGAAAAACAGCCAAGAGTTGTTATCATCGGCGGCGGATTTGCGGGTTTATACACGGCCAAAGCCCTAAAAAACGCCCCCGTTCATGTTACCCTCATCGATAAGCGAAATTTCCATCTTTTTCAGCCCCTCCTCTATCAAGTCGCTACTGGGGCGCTATCTCCAGCCGATATCTCCTCACCTTTGCGCTTAATCCTACGGGGTCATGACAATACAGATATTCTCCTCGATCATGCCATAGATATAGATCCGGTCAAGGGAGAAGTGATCTTGGAAGATCACCCACCGATCGCCTACGATCAATTAGTTATTGCCACGGGAGTCAGTCATCACTATTTTGGCAATGAACAATGGCAGCCCTACGCCCCCGGGTTAAAAACCATTGAAGACGCAGTAGAAATGCGTCGTCGCATCTATCTCGCTTTCGAGAAGGCCGAGAAAGAAATCGATGCCGAAAAGCGGCAAGCTTTATTAACTTTTGTGATTGTCGGTGGCGGACCGACGGGGGTAGAATTAGCAGGAGCGATCGCTGAAATTGCCCACGGTGCGCTTAGGTCTGATTTTCACCAGATTAACCCCACAGAAGCGAAAATTTTGCTCTTAGAAGGGATGGATCGGGTATTACCTCCCTATGCACCCGATTTATCCGCTAAAGCTGCCGCTTCTCTCATAAAATTAGGGGTGACAGTGCAAACTAACAGCATCGTTACCAATATTGTTGAAGGTTGTGTCACAGTCCGTCAGGGAGAAAAGACGACAGAAATCGCTGCCGAGACAATTTTATGGGCAGCAGGGGTAAAAGCATCGAGAATGGGGCGAATTTTGGCCGAAAGAACCGGGGTAAATCTCGATCGCGTCGGCCGGGTAATCGTTGAACCCGATTTAAGTATCGCCGGTTATGCCAATATTTTTGTGATCGGGGATCTGGCTAATTTTGCCCATCAGGGAGATAAACCTTTACCCGGAATTGCCCCCGTGGCCATGCAGGAGGGCGAATATCTGGCGAATTTATTATTTTCTCGCCTAAAAGGGCAAAGTATTAAACCTTTTCATTATATCGATCGAGGTAGTCTGGCAGTGATCGGCCAAAATGCGGCCGTGGTTGATTTGGGATTTGTCAAGTTTTCTGGGTTTATCGCTTGGTTAGTCTGGGTTTGGGCCCATATTTACTATCTGATCGAATTTGATAATAAATTAGTGGTGATGGTGCAATGGGGTTGGAATTATTTTACCCGCGGTCGTGGCGCTCGTTTGATTACGGGAGAGGGGCAGAATTTAGCCTCCGGACAATTGCCGCAAAATAACGGCCAAAATAATAATAATCTCGCCGTTTCTAACCAGACGGAAACTCTCTCTGCGCGATCGTGAAAGTGTGAAAAAATAGCCGTGATTATCCAGTTATCAGTTAGCAGATAAGAACAATCGATCATGAAAATAGAACGTCCTAACAGTCTAGAAATTACCCCAGAGGAAAGCCAAGAATTAGAATATTTACGGGTTAAAATTGAACGAGCGATCGAAGATGGTGTGATCACAAGAATAGAATTTGAATCGATTAAAATGATCATGTTTTCTAATAAGAAAAACAATCCCGACCAAATCCTCCGGCAAGTGACACTCTATCGCCATTTAGTCGTTGAAAAAATGAATAATGGCGAACTAATTTTTGAATCTCCTCAATAGGGTGAAATGCTGTTGTAAGCTGCCCGCGCATTTAAATTGCTTGTTGAGATAGGGTGCATCTCACATTTGCAGGAATAGCGACAATCAGCAATTGTCAGTGACTCTTAGATGATGACAAATGTATCAGCAGCTGCGTGTAAGCATCCCACCGAAAAGCTAATGCGCGGGGGGTTTGGGGGCGGCGCCACGCCCCCAACGGGGGGTTTGGGGGGTAGAACCCCCCAAAAGCTTGGATTGAGTAATAAAATCGGAAGTAATGCCCAATTTTAGCCGAGAGTTTCCAAGTAAAAATCCCAATTGGTAGATTGACAAAAATGAGATGCACCCTTACCTCCTGCCTTTTGCCTTTGTTAGCCTATTCTTTTTTGTCGCTACCCGGAAAAGCTCGACCTTGAATATTTTCTAAAGCTGAAACTGCCGCCCTGGAACCGGCGATAATATCTCGTTCTTCTCCCCCTAAATATAAGCGGCCAAAACTGCCCACGGAAGTAACGTGTAGGATATTAATTAAAGCGGCTTTTTCGGCCTGATTAGCGGCTAGGGAAGCGTAGGCGGCCGGTTGCACTTCTAAAACGTATAAAGTCTGTCCTGCCATTAACATCATACCGCGAGAACTACGGTTAATTAATTGGGCTTGGTAAGCGTCAATGTTGCGAATAATTTGGCTAGAGACAATTTGCGGTTTCAGACAATCGCGCTGACTAACGCCTAAATACTGCAAAATTGCCTGACCGGCCGCCCTGACCTCTCCCTGACTGCTAGAATGGAGTTCTAGGAGTCCATAGAGTCTTTCTACGAATAGAACCCCCGGACGAACCACGGCGGATTTGAGGGCAATATCGGTGATGCGATTAATCTCGATGCCGGGGGAAATTTCAATCCAGAGGGAAGCATCCCCGGGTAAGGGTAAAAATCCTTGGGCGACTGTACCGATGTAAGCGGCGTGTTGAAGCTGTAAATTGTCAAGATAAACGTAACTGCGAAGTTCTACACCCAAGCTGATTTCTCCCTCTTTCTGTCCTCTAGCCAATCCCCATTCCAACCCGGGAGCGATGATTAATCAATCCTTAATTAGGGCTTAGGCATTACCATCTTTCACTATAGTATAGAATTGGTGGCCTTTAAATTTGCCTGATAGAAAGGGTAAAAAACTATAATTATGGGGACAAACTCAGGGAAAAACCAGCATGACGATTCTTTTAGGGGGAGATATCGGGGGAACTAAAACAATCCTGCGTTTAGTGGATTGCCAAAACTCATCGGATAGTCCCCAACCCCTGCTAATTACTCTCGATCAAGAAATTTATCCTAGTGAACAATACCCCGATCTGGTCCCGATCGTCCAGCAGTTTTTGGCCCGACAAACCACTATTCCCTCGGTGACAAAAGCTTGTTTCGGTATTGCAGGTCCTGTGGTTAACAATAGTTCCGAATTGACTAATTTAAGTTGGTTCCTAACTGGCGATCGCCTAAGCCGCGAGCTGCAGATTGAGCGGGTAAAATTAATTAATGATTTTGCGGCGATCGGTTATGGGGTGTTAGGATTAGCCCCAGAGGAGCTGCACAATCTACAGTCGGCCCCGGCAGTACCAGAGGCCCCGATTGCGGTTATCGGTGCGGGAACTGGGTTAGGAGAGGGTTTTTTGATCCCTGTCTCGAAGGGTACATATCGGGTGTTTGGTAGTGAGGGTTCCCACGCCGATTTTGCCCCTCGATCGAGTTTAGAATATCAACTATTAAATTATCTCTTGGATCTCTATAATATCGAGCGCATTTCGGTGGAGCGAGTGGTTTCTGGCCCTGGAATCACTTCTATCTATCGATTTCTCCACGATAGTAACTATAGTCAGTCATCACCGGCCATGGCGGAAATTTACCGCACTTGGTTAGCAGAAATGGGTAAACCGCAAAAAACCGTCGATTTAGCGGCTAAAATCGCCAGTTTTGCCCAAGATAACTCGGATGATCTCTGTTATCAAACCATGAAAATCTTTGTCGAGGCCTACGGTGCGGAGGCGGGCAATTTAGCCCTCAAGTTGCTTCCCTACGGAGGATTATACATCGCGGGGGGGATTGCGGCCAAGAATCTTCCCCTAATGACCGAGGGGAGCTTTATGAAGGCTTTTCGCGCTAAAGGTCGCATGGCAGAGCTATTAAGCAATATTCCCGTCCATATCGTCCTTAATGCTCAAGTGGGACTGATGGGAGCGGTTTACTGCGCTAGTCAGCTATGAGGGGGGGGTTTAGTGGAGATGGCTAGGGATTATTTTCAGAATATGGTCGCCCCGCAAGCGGGCCGGATTGCTCTTTATTGGCCTTACCTGTTGCCGATGAATTCAGATCAAAAAGATTAAAAATTATGGCTCTCCTAGACTGATTAGGATCAATTAGTAGCAAAATGCCAATTTAAGAAAACTCGCCGCCTAAAGTTATCAAAGTTATTTAACCCAACAGGTTATGGCCTTTTGTCAACGGGGAAGTCCAGATATTCAGGGTAGAGGAAAGGGAGAAGATTTTGGGCGGTGTCTATCGGGTGCGGTTTGCGTAGCAGAACACTTGGCGATCGCTTTCGAGGACAAACCAACCCTATCCAAGAGGCAGTGGATCGGGGAGGATGTCAACGGAATAGGATCATTAAAATAGGTTTAGGGAAATAGTCGAACCAATAGGCTAATCTTGATGCGTCCAAGAGCGATGAGCCAGACGCAACCCCCAATCGAGCAGATAACCGATCGCGCCAATAACGAGAATCACTGCCATCAACTCTGAATAGGCGAGTCGATCGCGTGTATCGAGAATATAATAACCCAAACCCGCACTAACCCCCAGCATTTCCGCCGGGACAAGAACGATCCAGATAATACCTATAGCCAAACGGAAACCAGTTAGGAGATGGGAGAGGATCGCAGGCAGAATAATCTGGAAAACCGTTTCTCCTCGGGTAGCACAGAGACTGCGGGCTAAAGTCAACCAAGAGCGATCAACCGCATTAACCCCGGCAGCCGTATTGAGAAGGATCGGCCAGATAGCCGCCACCGTCAGCAAAAAATACACGGGTAGATCACCAATTCCCAAAACCATCACCGCTAAAGGCATCCAAGAAAGGGGCGAGATCATGCGTAGAAATTGAAATACAGCCGACAAAGCCGATTCAAGGGAGCGATACAACCCGATTAATACCCCCAAAGGCACACCGATGGCACTAGCGAGAACCAAGCCCACAATAACCCGGCGGCAACTGGTGAGGATATGGGGCATAATCTCCCCCCCAACAAAAAGCTGTAATAAAGCGACAAAAGATCGCTCAGGGGAAAAATCATTTAAAATCGGGTTTGAGTGCCATAGAGGACTGGTAAATAGCCACCAGAGCAATAATCCAAAACCGATACCCCATAAGGGTAGTAAAGCTCTTGGCGGGGAGGTCAAAGATTGTGACTTCATAGGTTAGGACCTTTAAAATTTGATCGTCTCGATGCGGGAGAGATTATTCGGTAAGCCGAAAGCTTTCGGTCCGCCCACCTGTTGCAAGGCATTACGGACAAAAGAGTCATCCACGAGATCCCGCGCCACCTGTCGGGGTTGCAGTTTTTGGAGAAAATCCGTATTTCCTTCCACCTGAGTGGTTTTGAGCAAGCGTACCAGTTCCGACCTATAGGAAGGGAAAGGATAGGGCTGGAAATCGATCCGGTTGACCTGCCAAGCTGGATTCTCGATCGCTCCGTCTTTTTTATAGAAATTGCGATCATAGTAAGTAAGCGCCCGTTGCAATACTGGCAGCGGGTGAGGCGTATATTTTCCACCATCTTTAGAGAGAATCCGGGCTACTTCCGAGCGATTGCCCCGGGACCAGAGTTGGGCTTTAACGAGGGCGTTTACCACCTTCTGCGTCCATTGTTTCCGTTGCCTAATATCCTCCTCGTGAACAAAGACGACGCAACAGGCGTGATTCTTCCAGACATCGCCGGTGAAACGGAGAACCCTACCGGTTTTGAGATTTTCCGCCGCTGCGTTGAAAGGTTCAGCAACGATATAACCGCCGATGCTCTTATTGGCGAGGGCTGATACCATATCCGGGGGCGGGAGAACCACTAGATTAACCTCGTTAGAAGCGATCGGCGCGTCCTTGGCTTTGCGAACTATTTTCAGCCCGTTATGTTGTAAGAGTTGTTGCAAGACCAAATTATGAATCGAATACCAGAAAGGAACCGCGATCGTTTTACCTCCCAATTCCCTGGGATTTTCAATATCGGGAAGGACGGTGAGGGCTGAGCCGTTGGTGTGGTTCCAAGCGACGATTTTAGCGGGGAAATTGCGCCCGTAACGAATCCAGATCGAGGTGGGAAAAAGAACATGAATAACGTTCACCTGCCGAGCGAGAAAGGCTTCAACAATCTGCGCCCAAGAACGGAATAGGCGCGGTTGTTCTGTAGTTAAACCTTCCGCTTGATAAAGTTTTCGGGAGTGGGCTACCAATAGGGGGGCGGCATCCGTAATCGGTAGATAACCGATTTTCACAGGCTGATCGTTGGCATTGGCGTGAACGGGGAGATTCCAATTATCGGCGGCGATCGCTGCTCCGAAGGAACTGGTAAACAGTGCCGAAAGTTTCAGAAAATCTCGACGGCTCATGCCGCAACAAGCACAATTATCGTGTAGGTTCATGGATTTACAGTGTCATGACAAGGGCTAATTCTTGAAAAATTGACTGGCGTAGATCACTCAAAAGCTTGGCTGACTCGAAACGGGGTTTCGGCATCGAGATGGTCCATTCTCGGCGGATGCCCACCGGATGACGGCCCATGAGAAGAACTCGATCGGCCACTAATAGGGCCTCGTCGATGTCGTGGGTAACGAGGAGAACCGTGCTGTGATAGAGAGCTATGACTTCTAGGAGGAGTTTTTGCATCTCGAAACGGGTGATCGCGTCGAGGGCGCTAAACGGCTCATCCAGGAGCAGGAGAGAGGGGCGGCGGGCGAGGACGCGGGCTAGAGAAACTCTCTGAGCCATACCGCCGGATAGTTGATGAGGATAGGCACGCTCGAAGCCCTCTAGTTTGACGCTTTTAACGGCGGTGTGAACCCTTTCGCGCAATTGCTGATGATCGAGGCGGGGCATCCGCTTTAATTTCAAACCAAAAGCCACGTTTTGCCAAACGGTTAACCAAGGTAAAAGGGCGGGGGATTGAAAGACGATCGAGCTGCGGATGTCTGGGGCTTGTAAGGGTCGTGAGTGCAATTGTATTTCTCCGCCATCGGCACTCTGCAAACCAGCGGCGGTAGCAAGGAGGGTAGATTTACCGCAACCACTGGCCCCAAGCAAACAAACCACCTCACCGGAGCGCACCTGTAGGTTAATATCCTCAAAAACGGTACGGTAGCCATGGCGGGTTTTATAGCGTTTATGGAGATTTTTGAGGGTGAGGACGGGGTAATCAGTGGCGACGCTCATTCCCTCACCCCCGCTCGATCGAGTTCGCCAGTGAGAATTTTATCGGTAGCGGACTGACGTTGTAACTCTCTTTCCAGTTGAATCAGGCTCGGAGTTAACACAGGTAAAAAGGCCACCTCTCGCAGCCGTCGGGCCGTGTCGCTATTACGAAAATAGCCTTTTCCTCCCTTAATTTCCGCTTCTAACCATACGGATTCCACCGCTAACCGGGTAATGTCCACTCTGAGGGTGAATAGTTGGCGTGTTCGTCCGAGATCGAAGCTTTCTAGGGTGCTGAATTGCTCGATTGTCTTTTCTAGACGAGTCAGACGCTCCCGGGCGAAGAAATAACGATCGCTGGCTACCGCTGCCTTTCCCCCTAAACTTTTCTCTGTCTCCCCAAGGGATTTACGCGTAATGCCAAGGGCCAGTCCGCATTGTAACAGCAAGAAACAGGGGCGGACTGAGGGTAAAAATTTTGCTGCTTCCAAGCTGATAATCCAGTCGTGAGATAACTGAACTCGATCGAATTCAAGGGTACTGGTGCGGGAAGCTTGTAAACCCAATAATTGTAGGTCTTCACCCCGTTTTAACCCCTCTGCAAAGGAGGGAAGGGCGAGGATAAGAGTTTGTCCAGATCTAGTTTGAGCGGCAACGGCTACTATGAATTCTCCGTTAGAGTCGAGGTTAGAGGCCCAGGGCAGGAAGCCATTAACAGTGACGTTTTCTCCCTCGATCTTTGCTTGTAAACGCAGCTCCTCGATACCGCCGAGGTACTTCATGGCGTTGGAGAGTCCTGTCGCTCCGGCGATCTCTCCCTTGAGAACAGCAGGTAGAATTTTGTTTTGTAGGTAAGTGTTATTACTGGCGGCCAGATATTGAATGAAGACGCGCTGACACCAGAAAACAAAACCGGTGGTCAGGCAGCATTGGGACACAGAGGAGATCGCCTCTACTGCCTGTAGTAAGGAGCCACCCCGGCCTCCTAAGCTTTCAGGTATAGCATAGCCGAACCAGCCCGATTCTCCTAGCTTGGTTAGGGCCCAACCGACGTTGAGATTAGCTGTACCGTTGTTAAGGTCAGTGGCTCTTTCTTCCAGAAAAGAAAGGATTTCGGAGCCTCGATCGAGCATAATTGTTCTCTCCTAGGGGTGAATATTTTCAATCGAGGTCAAACTATCTATAGGTGCGCCGACCACTTCTCTGGCTCTTTTTACCGCCGCTTCATCGGGACTATCGTAGAAACATAGACATTTACTCAAGTCTTCGCAAACATAGGTACGCTCGAAACTGACTTCCGGCACTTGAGCATAAAGGGGGGTTTTCTCCGCTTTTCGTTGCAGGTAAGTTTCCATGGTTAGCCCCGGGGGTAAATTCCACTGTACTAGATAGTTGGCTTTGTCTTTGCGCTCTCGCACAGTGGCTAAGTCCTGCCCAATCAAGCGCAGTTCCTTGATTAGTTGCCAACTTAGCCCAGCGTTTTCTAGTACTTGTTCGAGGGAGGCGCGATCAATCGCTTTGATAATCAGGAATAACCGCCCTTCTGTTCCGCCGATTAGGGCTTCGATTAACTCTCCCTGGGATTTTGATGCCAGTGTGGCAATGCGCTCCAATATCTCGCTCACCTCTTCTTTTGTCCTTTCTTGTTGATCATCCTCTACTAGATATAGAGTCATAATTCATCTGAAATACATTTACAATACATTTGAGTTTACTTTTTTTGGGAAAAAAAAGCAATATTTTCAAGGGACTGAAAACGAGGTGACACGGGAGTGGATGGTTCAAGACCGTTTCGCTCAAGTTGCGGCTATAACCCTTGCCTTGGGTGATAAGCTGTTGACTATCTAAATTACTCGTTAAGATTGCAGGGCAGCAGGGAGCAGGGAGAAGCAGTTTGAGCATTTGTACTAAAATTTCTAATACGCAGTTTAAATTCAGTACAGCTTATGCGTGACCTGCTCAGGTGACTGAGACTCACAGTCTGTGTAAAGTGCCACTGATACTAAATCCGTTGAGCATAGGCTACTTATGAGGAGAGGCAAGAGGCAGAAGGCAAGGGGCAAAAGGGGGAATAAATAATCAGTTTTTAATAACCAGATTTAGTATGACTCGCTTCTGTCATTCTAGGCAGAAGAGAGATAAGTTGTGTTGAGAAATGTGTAGAGTTGGAGCCGACCCTTGACTGGAACCTAAGCTGTCGTGATAACTTGTATAGGAGTTATCGACAAGACCCCATCAGCTAGACATACCCTTCCAGTTTCTCTATGTTTCATCCTAACCAATCGGAAACCCGCGAAGATATCCGCGAGTATGTGGCTCAACTACAACTTCACATGGCTTTACAAGCTCGTAATCTCGTGCCTAGTCTGACTAATACTAGAGATAGTCGCGAGAAACTGCTGCAGGATACCCAGGCGACTATTGAAAAAATTGTTTCTCGTCATTTCTAGTTGACGGATTTTAGCATAGTCACTTGAGCCACAGGACAGGCGATACAAGTGCCAGAATTGTCACTGCGGAGACTGTCAATAATCTCGATGCCTCCGCTTCTGCAAGAGCAAGAATTGTCTCCTGTCCATCAGTAGGCATTTACCTTGTGGTGACAGCAAAGATAAGACCACCAGTTTTTTGGTTGTCTGTACTTTAGATGGTCATAATCTGAAATTTATTAGAACTTCTGAAATCGTAGGAGTTAGCAAGGATTCCAGTTCATTTTTAGGTTTCAAATAGGCATCATTCGGACATCCTTAACGAAGGCAGGGAGCAGGAGTCCGTTTTTGTAACGGGGATTTATGCGCCGCTCCAAAGACTTTTCGCCTTAAGGCGAGGTTTTAGACCCGATTTTTTCAATAAATAGCAGAAAAAAACTCGGAAAAGTTTTCATAATATTTGGCATATAAGCATTTATTTTTAACGAATTTACACAGCCTTTCAATTAAATTAAGATTAGGCGAATAAGGCGGGAAATAGAGAAACTATATTAACAAAGAAAGAGCCAATTCCTCAACAACTTTACATTTTTGATAGCGGGCATTCTATTCTAGTTAATTGACAAATTTGCTTAGGAGTAATTTTTTAGCTTTTTAGCCATAGTATTTCCATTGAGGGGTACTCTGGGATGCGGATGATTAAACCTTTCATGATAAAACATTTTTCTTCCTTTTCACTAAATTCTATCTTAATCATCTTTTGTTTTTCCAGCCTAGCTTTCCCCTAAATGATTACTTTTGAAGGAAAAGTTTAAGTTTTGAACGTGCGAAGTATAACTTAAATAAGACCACTGTGGCAATTTTTTCTAGGCAAGACGAGAATTTTTAATCAATTGTTAAAATATTAAAAGGATGCTAAAGATGGCGGCTAGAGGTTCCAGAGTGAGCTATCCTAGAGATACTACTTACTCCATCCTCCCCCATGCTCGATCGAGTTCTCCATAGTCGTTATCAAGTCCAACAGTTACTAGGAAAAAAAACTATCTTAGCGAGGGACAGACACACCACCCAGTTAGTTATCATTAAACTTATTTCTGTTCCTAGGGGACAAGGGAGTCAGTTTATCGGAGAAATAACCGGTAAAATTGCCCTATTGCGACAACTCTCTCACCCATCTCTCCCCAAATACCTCGATAGCTTTGAGATAGATTCATCCCAGGAACAAATCATCGCTATTGTCCGACCTTATTTATCAGCACAGCCTTTAGAAAACTATCTTAACTCCAGTTATTTGTTAGCAGAACAAGATCTCAAACAAATTGCCAAATATCTTTTGGAGATTCTCTCCTATCTCCATCAGCAGGATGTCCCGATTAACCACGGCAATATTAAACTTAGTAATATCCTCTTTGATACCCAGTCCCATCGTTTTTATCTAGTTGATTTTGCCTTTGATTCCGATTCTCCCACCACCGACTTACAGGCTCTAGGCAAAACTTTAATCAGTTTAGCCACGGGGATTAAGCATAGTTACATACCCGAAAACTTTGAACAAAAAACTAATCTAAGCGCTTTTTTTATCTATTGGTTAAAAAGATTATCAAACTCCCCCCCAGACTCTCATTTTCGTTCGGTGACAGAAGCTTTAGCCAGCTTATATAGTTGTCAATTGATCTTAGTATCTATTGGCAATCTGACCAAACCCTACGGCAGCGAAGTTACTGTTTATAAAACAGATAATCTCCTAGAAATAAAAATCGCTAGTAAAACCAAACAAAAGTTTTTCAATAATCTCAAAACCCAGTTAAGACAGTTTTTACCATCCCTATTCTTTGCGATTACCCTCTTAACCATAATCGGTATTTACGACCTCAAACTGGTCGCTTTTTTAATCCCAATTATCCTAATTTTTCTGCTCAATTTAATCTCCTCTAGTTTATCTTGGCAGTTATGGAAATCTTTTTGGCAGGGGGAACTAGAGTTAAAAATTACCCCCCAAAAAGTTTCTCTCTACCAAAAACTCTGGGGACTGAAATTTAAACTAACTGCCGATGCTGCTAGTTGCGAAATTTATAGTCTCATTCGTCGCAATGTCACCGTCACTATGCAGGGAGAAAATGTTAATATTATTCCTCCTTCTCTGGTTCTCGTTGCCAACCATCGAGAATATGTTATCACTGCCAGTGAAGATGTTAGCGAAGCCGAATTAGATTGGTTGGCACAACAGTTAAGTGATTGGCTACGTTTACCGATTACGAGAATTTAAGGTGTATTAAGCTAAGTTAATACACCCCAAATTTATCTGATAACATCTTCCGATTTAATCAGATGCGCTTCTAGGAACCAGAGACGTTTATCGATGTCCCGGGAGATTTCCGTATAGAGATCTGCTGTGTCGGCATCCCCTTGATTGCCAGTAGTATCAATAGCAGAACGAAGATGGGCGGCGTATAAGGCATAACGTTCGGCTAAAGCAACGATATGTTCACTACCATCGACGATATCAGCCGGATATTCTGGCAGAATCGAGTTAGCGGCAGCGATGCGTGCTGTTCCCAAAGCGGTTCCACCTAAAGCGGTAATCCGTTCTGCTACCATGTCCCCATAGCCTTCTAATTCCGTGGCCATTTCGTCAAAGAGGCTATGCAATTGGTAGAAATTTAAACCTTTTACATTCCAGTGGGCCTGTTTAACCTGAGTTTTTAGATCTAAACTAGCGGCAAGGGTTTGGCTTAGGATTTCAACAATAGCTTTGCGGATATCTAATGCTAAATCGATGCGGGTGGAGTAGTATTGTCCCGTGGTTTTGGTTTTGACTGGAGTGGCTACCATAATCTTTCTCCTTGATGAGTTAACAAATACTCGATAATTTTTGTGGGTGCATAAGGGACTGATTTTGATCCTATTGGACGTTGATAATAAACTGAAAAACGGCCAATTAATTCGGAAAACAAGTAGCTGATAACTGATACTTCCAATGCGCTCAGTACAAGTAACGGCTCGAATCAGCGGCATCAGACAACCTTGAACTGAGCATCAGCAGCCTTCGTCCGTCCGCTGCACTCGAATTGTCAGACCTCTCTTATCGCTCATCTCATGCCAGAAACAAATTCTTGTACCGTAATTCCAGCAGTACGAATAAGACTACGAAGCGTACCCTTTGCCACTTCACGATGATCAGGAACAGAGAGTGTTACCTGTTCGCCCTCCTTAACCATGATAATATGGCTTGCACTTTGACGCGCAACTTGCCAGCCGAAGGTCTCAAATACTCGGACTACCTCACGTCCGCTGAGAACAGGAAGAGCAGAGGACATGATTATGCCATTACCTCTACTTGGTGAGTTTCAATCGTTAGCGGTAGCCCACGTTCTGCACGAACTTGAAGGCAGGCGATAATTGCATCTCTGATATTTTCAAGAGCTTCTGCTCTCGTTTTACCTTGGCTGACACAACCCGGAATGCTGGGGCATTCTACAACCCAAACTCCATCTTCGTCACGGTCAAGTGTTACAGTCAACTTCATAAGTTTTCACCACAATCTCCCCGCTTATAGTTTACCTCGTGTTCTCACCTACCTATTAGTGGTTGACATCCTCGCCGCCGTAAAACGGACGGCGATTCCCAAACCTCACGATTTGGGTTTCTGCTTCTTTCCCGAAGGATTTTTCGCACCTGCCTTAACAGATTTACTCTGTTCTGGTCTTATGGTCGCTCTACAGACTGACA